>JAGCYC010000020.1 GCA_017961015.1 Bacteroidales bacterium
AACTGCACCGAAAAATAATTTTCAGCGGCGGGTGGGTGATGGATTCGCCGGCCCTTCGACTGTCTCAGGGACCTCAGGGATTGAGATGCCCGGTCAAGCCGGGCATGACGAGGGCGGTCAGAGCCGGGCTGGGTGAGGATTCGCCGGCCCTTCGGCAGGCTCAGGGACCGAGATTCCCGATCAGGTCGGGAATGACGGAAAGGTCGCAGCCGGGCTGGGTGAAGGATTCGCCGGCCCTTCGGCAGGCTCAGGGACCTCAGGGCCCGGAGATGCCCGATCAGGTCGGGCATGACGTAAAGGTCACAGCCAGACTTGACGGAACGGTCGGAATCGGGAATGACGTGAGGAGTCGGGAATGACGTGAGGGGTCGGGAATGGCGTTAAGGGTCGGGTATTTTACTTGCGGATAATTTCCACTTCGCCGCGGAGGCCCAGCTTGATGATCTGCGAGGCGCGGCCGGACGATTCCGTATCTACGGAAGGAGGCACCACGAAATCCACGGCATCCTTGATTTCCTGAGGAATTTCGGAGAAGCGCTGCGGCGTGGCTTCGCCGGAGATATTGGCCGATGTACTCACCAGCGGCCGCCCAAGCTTGAAACAGAGGTTGCGGCACCAAGTGGCAAGGGGGATGCGTATACCCACGGAACCATCCTGGGCGACGCAGTTCCAGGCAAGGTGCCAGCGGTCGCCGTCGGCCCCCTGAGCCCCCGCGATGGCGCCGGGATAGACTATGGTCATGGGGGCGTCGTTCACCTCTACAAGGTCTATCGCGATGGAAGGCACTTCCTTTATGTACTTCGCCACCATATCCAGGTCCGAGGCCAGCAGGACAAGGGATTTGGAATCGGCCCGGCGCTTTATCCCGTAAATGCGCGCTACGGCTTCGGGATTGGTGGCGTCGCAGCCAAGGCCCCAGACGGTATCGGTGGGATAGAGGATGGTGCCGCCGCCGCGGAGGGTTTCAAGCGCTTTGGAAAAGATTTCTTCCGCTTTCATTGCTAATAGATTTTATGTGTCCGGCGCCAGAAACGGATGAGCAGGAAGCCGAAAAGGGCACCGCCGAGATGTGCGAAGTGCGCGATTCCCATCGACGTCCCGGCAATTCCGGTAAAGAGTTCTATGCCGATAAAAATGGCCACCCACCACTTTGCGCTCAGCGTTATTGGCGGGAAGATGAGCGTGAGGCGGGCCTCCGGATAAAGCATAGCGAAACCCACCAGCACACCGTAAACTGCACCCGATGCACCCAGCACCCCGGGGATGCGGTTGTAGATAAGCTGTGGATCGACGCCCGGGTTTGCCGCCACAAGGGCCTGTGCCTGAAGGTACTCCACGCCGAAGTGCAGCAGCACCGCACCAAAGCCGGTGACCAGGTAGAAGATTATGAATTTACGCGTACCCAGCACCCTTTCCACCACCATACCGAAGATGACCAGCGAATACATATTGAAGATAATGTGCATCCAGCCGTCGTGCATAAACATATGGGTAAGGGGCTGCCACCAGCGGAAACCGGTAGCCAAGGGAAAGGCCATAGAAAAGGTTTCCTTCATAAACACGGGGTTTACGAGGGTGGCCAGGAACATCACTATGTTAACGTACAACAGGTTCCGTGTTACCGGAGGGATCTGAGACAGGAAGGAAGGTCTTTCGCTCATTTGAATCTTTTTTCCAGTTCATCGGCCCCGATAATGGAGATTACCCGGCGTCCGGATGAGGTGAATTCGGGATTTCCGCGCTGCAGGAGGCTGTCCAGGAGGCTGCGGGCCTGCGCGGGGGAGAGGGAGTTATCGGCCCCGGATGCTCCCAGGAAAGCCAGCTTGGCTGCCATATTCTGCTCCATCACTCCGGGGAGAGAGGAGGGATTCTCCGAGAGGATGAGCTGGAGGTCGCCTATCATCGACTGCACGGCGGCCGCCTGGGCGCTGTAACCTTCGGGAACCGCGTTCACCACGACGGAATCGTTGCCGAAGGACGCTATGTCAAAGCCCATCCGGGTTAGCAGTTCGGCATTCTCCTCGAAGAGCAGGCGGCCCTGCACCCCTACGGCCACCTGGACCGGGAAAAGGGTGGCCTGGGAGACGTGTACATCGGCACTCAGGGCCTGGAGGAAGCGGTCGTAGAGTATTCTTTCGCGGGCGCGGCGGATGTTTACGAGCATCAGGGAACCGGATTTCTGTGCCAAGATGTACTTGCCCTGGATAAGCATTATGCCTTCGGAAGGAAGGGCGGTTTCCTCGAAAAGGGGCCCGTAATTCTGGCTCTTGTCCACATAGGAACTGTAGGAAGGGCGCTCGAAAGGGGCCTGGAAGGGATCGTAGTCGGGATCGGCCTGGGGCAGGGGTTCCACCGCCGGCCTGTAGGAGGCGAAGTTGGTCCCCATTACCGGGATATCGCGGGCTCCGGGATTGTCGAATTCGATACTGCCGGCGTCGGAACTGCGGCTCGTGGCTTCCTTTACGGCGGCCATTATGGTCTGGAAGATCATCTGCTCCTGCTCGAACTTGATTTCCGTCTTGGTGGGATGGATGTTCACGTCCACCTCGGAAGGGTCCACCTCTATATAGATGAAGTAGGACGGAGCGGTGCCTTCGGGGATAAGGTTTTCGTAGGCCTTGAGCACCGCCTTGTGCAGGTAGGGACTGCGGAAATAGCGTCCGTTCACAAAGAAAAACTGGTTCCCAAGGGTTTTCCGGGCACTTTCCGGACGTCCAACGAAGCCCCTCACAGTGGCGATGGTAGTGTCGGCGGCAAAGTCGGAGAGTTCGCCTACGGCAGCGGCTCCAAGAAGGTCCTGGATGCGGAACTTGAGGGATTTGGCCGGCTTGAGCACGTGGATGTCCTTGCCGTTGTGGCTAAGGGAGAAGGCCAGGTCGGGCCGGGTGAGGGCCACTCTCTGGAACTCTTCAACTATATGCCGAAGCTCCACGTTGTCGGATTTGAGGAACTTGCGCCGGGCCGGAATGTTGTAAAAGAGGTTGCGGACGCTGAAGTTGGAGCCTTCCGGGCAGGCCACCTCGCGGGTTCCAAGGTTCTCGGAGGCCGATATCTGCACCTCCACCCCAAGCTCTTCCCCACGGCGACGCGTGCGGAGAATAACCTCGGCAACCGCGGCGATGGAGGAAAGGGCCTCGCCCCTGAAGCCGAAGCTAAGGATATGGTGAAGGTCCTCGGCCGATGCGAGCTTGGACGTAGCGTGCCTCTCGAAGCAGAGCAGGGCGTCGTCGGGGCTCATCCCGATGCCGTCGTCAATAACCTGGATAAGGGTGCGGCCGGCATCGGTCACAACCACCTTGATATCGCTGGCTCCGGCATCGACGGCATTTTCCATAAGCTCCTTCACCACCGACGCGGGGCGCTGGACCACCTCGCCGGCGGCTATCATATCGGCCACATTCCGGGGTAGGATTCTGAGTTCCATTACAGCAGTTCGAAGAATTTTGCAATATAGATGAGCACCGCCACAAGCAGGGCCAGGGTGACGAGGGTGATTATCGTATGGGTGGATCCCAGCGAGGAACGGGTCTTCTGGTAATTACCGCTGCGGAAAGCGCCCCTGAGGCTGCTCCCGGGGACATAGGAAGCATCCTTGCGGGCAGCGTCGTTGGTGCCGTCCACGTCGCCGAACATACGGCGGCGCTCCTCGGCCTCGGGGTCGTAGTACCGGGGTTTGTAATTGAAGACGCGATGCTCCTGATTGCCGAAAAATCCGAAATTGTGTCCTGCCATAAACGGTGCTTTAACTTACAAAATTAGCAAGTTTTTGCCAAAAAGCGTATCTTTGCACCAAGATTAGTAAATTCATATGGGACTTTTAGACAATAAAGTGGCGCTCATTACCGGAGCCGCCCGCGGAATAGGAAAAGCAATCGCACTCAAGTTCGCCTCGGAAGGGGCCGATATAGCCTTCACCGACCTCGTAATCAACGAAGCCGCCCAGCAGACCATAGCCGAAATCGAGGCCCTGGGCCGAAAAGTCCGCGGCTACGCCTCCAACTGCGCCAACTTCGAGGAAACCCAGGCCGTAGTGGAGCAGATCGCCGCCGAATTCGGCCGCATAGACATCCTCGTGAACAACGCCGGTATCACCAAGGACGGCCTTGTGATGCGTATGAGCGAGCAGCAGTGGGATGCAGTTATTGCGGTGAATATGAAGGGCGCCTTCAACTTCCTGCACGCAGTGGTGCCCGTAATGGCCCGCCA
This sequence comes from Bacteroidales bacterium, assembly GCA_017961015.1. Lineage (GTDB taxonomy): Bacteria > Bacteroidota > Bacteroidia > Bacteroidales > UBA932 > Cryptobacteroides. The sequence goes on from JAGCYC010000020.1 coordinate 4,207, forward strand.
GAAGGCAGGAAGCATAATCAATATGGCTTCCATAGCCGGCCAGATGGGCAACCCCGGCCAGGTTAACTACGCCGCCTCCAAGGCCGGACTCATCGCTATGGCCAAGTCAGTTGCCAAGGAGATGGGTCCCCGCGGCATAAGGGCCAACTCCATAGCCCCCGGCTTCATCATTTCCGAAATGACCGATGCCCTGCCTCAGGCCGTCAAGGACGAGTATCTGAAGATGATCCCCCTCAAGCGCGGCGGCACCGGTGAAGACATTGCCAACACCGCCCTCTTCCTGGCAAGCGACCTCTCGGCCTATGTGACCGGTCAGGTGATTGCCGTGAACGGCGGCCTTTACTGCTAAGCTGCTATGGACTTCCGCATAGGAAACGGTTACGACGTACACGCCCTGGCCCCGGGCCTTCCCCTGTGGCTGGGCGGCGTGCGCATACCCTCCGAAAACGGCTTTGTAGCACACTCCGACGGCGATGTAGCCCTGCACGCCCTCTGCGACGCCCTGCTGGGTGCGCTGGCCCTCGGCGACATCGGCCATCTTTTCCCCGACAATGATCCCGCCTACAAAGGCATAGA
>JAGCYC010000021.1 GCA_017961015.1 Bacteroidales bacterium
GGCCGGGAACAGCCGTCCGCGCGCTTTCGGGATTGGTTCGCTCAGCGGCGCCGTAGAGCCTCTGGGAGCGCTGCTGGTGCTCGGGCTGGCCTCGCTTGCAACGCCCATAATGCCCTACCTGCTCAGTTTCGCGGCAGGTGCTATGCTATACGTGGTGATAGAAGAACTCATCCCCGAAGCCTCCCAGGGAGAACATTCCAATATCAGCACCATCGGCTTCGCCCTGGGCTTTGCCCTTATGATGGTGCTGGACGTCGTGCTGGGATAAGCCTTACTGCATATCGCGCAGTCTCACATCCACTCCGGGAAGAAGTTCCGGGAGGGCGGAGACGTCGGTCTGTGAGAAGTGATAGGGTATGAGCACCTTGGGGCCGAAAGCCTTCACTGCATTTACGCACTGCTGCACGGTCATCGTATATGGCTGGTTCACAGGCAGGAACGCCAGAGCTATATCCTTGAGAGAGGCCATCTCCGGAATGTCTTCCGTATCGCCCGCCACATAAAGCCTGAATCCGTCCAAATCGAGTACGAAGCCATTGTCCCGCCCCTTGGGGTGGAACATAGTTCGGCCCTCGGTGTAGTTGTAGGCCGGGACCGCCTTCAGGAGTATATCCCCGGGCAGTTTAAGGCTGTCGCCGTTGGACAGGGCTGTTCCGTGGCCGAGCATATCGGCACAGCGGCCGTTGGTAACCAGCAGCGTCCGGCCCTCTTCGGTCAGGGCCTCGATAGCTTCGGGGTCGAAGTGGTCGTGATGCTCGTGGGTGACAAGGATGATATCGGCCTTGGGGAACTCGGCGGCATAGTCAGTGGGCTTTCCGAACTGCCCCACCGGATCCACGTGTATGCTCAGGCCCCTGTAGGATATGGCCAGGGTTCCGTGCTTGATGAGGGTTATGCTCACGGGGAGGCCGACCGGCGTGACAAAGTGCTCCACGGCATAGGCCGATACCTTTCCGCCGCCGTTTTGCCACGCGAGGATGCCTCCGCTGAGGTTTTTCACCTTATATCCCGCCTTCGACAGGGCCGATGCCGCCGCGGCGCTGCGCCTGCCGCTCCGGCAATAGATTGCGAGCTGCGTACCTGCCGGGTATGTGGCCCTTACGGCCTTCAGGAAATCCGGCGACTCCCAGTCTATGTTCGCCGCATTCGGGATGTGGCCGGCTGCGTACTCCTGCGCTGTCCGCACATCCACAAGGGCGATATCGCCGGCGCCGATCGCCGGCGCAAACTGCTGCGGGTCAAGGTCTTCGTAAGCCCCGGCACACGCTGCCAGGCCAAGGAGGGACAATAGGGATCCGAGTCTTCTCATATATTCCTTCGTTTACTCCGTGAAGGTAAGACTTTTTCCCCTCTTCGCCAAATAACGATAGCGATATATACTTGCTATATTATTGGCAATAAGGCGATTACGTGGCTAATTTAAGTTTTTTGTCGCATTTTTCAGATTTGTATGTCTCCAAAAACGCCATTTGAGATTGCTCTGATGCCTATTTTGAGAAAGAAACGTTTAACATTTCGTTACACGGATAATTCTTGCCAGATTCGCGAAGGTGTACAACGAAGTGCACCAATAACAGAATTTGTATTATGCGAAACCTTATCAGCATCCAGATCAGTGAAGATGGAAACCCCATCGTGACAAGTGATTTTATGCAGGTGAATGCCCGCCTGTTACAACCAATTGAATCGGCATTTATGAAAAGGCCGAAAGCCAAGGATTACAAAAGCGTGCATCCGGCGGTACTGTCCGGCCTGCTGGCGTGGAGGAAGGAGAAGGCCAGGGAGATGAATGTGGCGCCGTTCATCATTCTTTCGAACAGGACTTTGTTTGAAATTGCCGATAACGCCCCTCTCACAGATGAGTCGCTGCTGACCGTGAACGGCTTCGGCGAGTCCAAGTTCGACAAGTTCGGCCTTGAAATCCTGCAAATCGTGGAAGAGTCTCTCGCCCAGGAGGTTACATACAACGAAGAAGCTGTTTTGCCGCAAACAGTTAATCCCGGCACTGCAGATTGACATAACGGCAGCGGAGGAGAAGGGCGGGGGCGAATCCTGCGCGGGGGCTTGGTCAGCCGGAAGGGCTTGGGGCTGGTAGGTGATGGATTCGTCGCAGGAATTACCGGTGGCAGTTAATATATTGATATACAGATATTTATGCGTTTACCTTATGCTTTCCGCTTCATAAGGTAAACGCATAACACTCAGGTAATCAGATGTTTATCTGCCACCATCGTTGTCGTCATAGCGCAAGGCGATTCCTGCGCGTTGGCTTGTCAGCCGATGAAAATTGGTTTTTCGGAGCAGCCGCACCGAAAAATAATTTTCAGCGGCGGGTGGGTGAAGGATTCGCCGGCCCTTCGACATGCTCAGGGACCGGAGATGCCCGGTCGCAGTCGGGCATGACGGAAAAACTGGCCCTTCGACACGCTCAGGGACCGTCGCAGCCGGGTATGACGGGCGTGATTGCCGGTCGCAGTTGGGCATAACGGGTGTGCCTTGAGGGCGCACTGAGGGTGCCTTAGCGGCAGTCAAAGGCCTTAGCGGCAGTCGTACAGGAGGGTGAGGATGCGCTGGAGGACAGCGCGGAGGCGCGATTCGGGACAAGCAGCCTGGTTGACCATCAGGCTGAAGGTGAGTTCGGGCTTGCCGGAGGGATCGAGGATATAGCCGCTGTAGCAGAGCACGCCGCTCATCGAGCCGCTCTTCATACGGAAGGAGCTGCGGGCGGGATGAGAGGAAAGTATGCCCACCAGGGTGCCTTCACCGGGCGCGGGCAGGGAAGAGACAAAGGCCGCGTCGCCACGCATTTTCTCCAGGAAAGCGACCATCCATCGGGCCGATACCCCGTTCATCCGGGACAGTCCGCTGCCGTCGCAGAAGCTTATCCCGCCAAGATCCAGTCCCAGTCCCAGGATAACCTCGTTTTGGGCCACCCGGCAGCTGTCGTACAGGGCGATGCCCGTGGCAGCCTCGCCCATTGCGCGGTAGAGTGCCTCGGCATAGAAATTATCGCTGTTCACATTGGTTTCGCGCACTATGTCGCGAAGTGTCGGAGACACGCTCTCGCCGACCGAAGTCCTCTCCGAGGCCGATGCAGCCGCCCCTCCGGGCACAAACTCCACCGACGGCGCAGCAGAATTGGCCGAAGGACTCGCGATCGCCGAACCAGAACCAGCCGACGTCGCAGCCCCCGCCGCAGAACCAGCTGCAGGACCAGCGTCCTCCGCAGAACCCTCCGCAGAGCCGGAACCAGCAACCGCTCCACCGGCCACCGAGCCTCCCGAAGCAGCCTCCGTGCCGGAGCGCACAGCTTCAGTGCTCGAGCGCACGGAGCCGGCATAGATATCGGCATAGCCGCCGCTCACCTCCCAGCCAGTGTCGAGCAGATTCTTCCAGAAAGCGCGGGCACAGGTCATAGCGCCGTACTTGTTGGAGAAACGCTCGGTCTTGGGGGCACGGTCAAGCGCAAAACTGCCCCGCAGCTGCGCATTCACAGAGATGTCGGTAGTGAACAGATACAGGCTGTTGCCGCTGCCGGCCGGGCCGCTCACGCTGCAGTTTTCCCAATGCATCCAGGGCAGCTGCGGATAGGTGAAAGACGCCTGCACCGGTTCTCCCAGAGGCCCGGCGGCCACCTGCACGTCCACCCTGTTGCGGTAGAAGCAAAGCGCGGAAGCGCCTGTACCATAATAAGTTCCAATATCGTCGTAATTCCACGATGCGTGTTCCAGCGGCCCTTCCCAAAGGCTGCCGTCACCTATGATGCGCCCGTGGATACGGCTTATCCCGGCCTTGCGCAGGAGCTGCTTCCATTTCCAGAAAAGGGCATCGGCCGATAGGGAGATGCCGTCGCCGGAGCCGATGGTAGGGTCTCCCCCGCCCTCGATGTAGACGTCGCCCTCCAGGGTCCCGTCCGGGCCGATGCTGCCGCTGTAGGAAAGACCTGTCCGGAAGCGGAAATCCTCCCCGAA
>JAGCYC010000022.1 GCA_017961015.1 Bacteroidales bacterium
CCGAGAACACCAAGGAGAGATCCGGTAGAGATTACGTCAAAGCGACCATCTTCCTTGAAAAACTTCAAGGATGTTCGCGCATCCGGACAATCCTGGATCTCATCAAAGATAAAGCATGTTTCTCCCGGAACGAAATTCGCGCCATGGATTTGAGTTGAGAGTTCCATCAAAATGTTGTCAACTTCCTTAGAGCCTAGAAACGCAGCTATGCGCTTTGGCTGCTTAATGAAGTTAAGATAATAAACGTATTTGTAGTTCTCCTCAGCAAACTTACGTGCGATGAAAGTTTTCCCACATTGACGGAGTCCCATAATTACGAGAGGATTATGGTCTGGAGTGTCCTTCCACTTAATAAGATAGTCTTCTATTTTTCGCCTTAACATATAAACATATCGTTTTGATGCAAAAATACGTTTTTCTGGGCGAAAAATCAAGGGTTCTCACGTTTTTCCGAACGAAAATTATGCGAATCAACCCGTTATTCCGAACGAATAATTTACTTTAATTATCTTATTGTGAGCTTATTACGCAAAATTGAGCAAATTACTTGCCGATGCAGTGGTTCTTGAAGATGTGGTGAAGGATGGTTTCGGGGTCCAGGCCCAGGTCTTTTCCTAGGATGGAATTGATGAAGGACAGGGCACGTCGAAGGTCTTCGGCGACTAAATCGCCTGGGACATTTGCGGACAGTGAAACCTTTACTTCAGAGAGTGCCGAAGCCGCATTTCGGAGCGCTTCGTAATGCCTGATATTGGTCACAAGGCTGGAAGCGGCATTGGAAATAAGGGACTTTTCAATACTTGACAGTCTTTTCTTAAGCTCATTGACCGATTCGGAGCTCTTAGATGATATCGCAATGATATCGGCCTTAATATCAGCGTATGAAACAAAATTGTTTATATTGGTAACATTTTTGTTAACCTCATTTTCATCCAATAAATCAGCCTTGCTTAGCACGAAAACGAGCTTTTGTGAACGGGTGTCAACTCCGGACAGTATCTGGGAGACCTGCTGCTGAAGAGACAAAGAGTCTGAAGCGAAGTCCAAAACCCCAAGGACAATTTCGGCCGATGAAAGCTTGCGGTAACTGCGCTCGATACCCAGCTTTTCCACGGTGTCGGAGGAGTCCCTGAGACCGGCGGTATCTATGAAACGGAAAGCCACTCCGTCAAGCACTGCAACTTCTTCAACCGTATCACGGGTGGTACCGGGTATTGCCGATACGATGGCCCTGTCGTCGCCGAGCAGGGCATTGAGCAGGCTGCTCTTTCCGGCATTGGCCACACCGACTATCGCAACCGGAACTCCGTTCTTTATCATATCGCCCTGGTGGAAAGAGTCGGCAAGGGAATTCACTTGCGACAGGGTGGCTTCCACCAATTCCAAAAGCTGATCCCTTTTTGCGAATTCCACTTCCTCTTCCGAGAAGTCCAGCTCGAGCTCCAGCAGGGAAGCCATTTCCAGCAGACGCCCCCTCAAGGCTTCCAACTCCTTGGAAAATCCACCGCGGAACTGACTCATTGCAATATGGTGGGCAGCTTCAGTAGTGGATGAGATAACATCGGCAACCGATTCTGCCTGAGCGAGGTCCATCTTTCCGTTCAGGAAGGCACGACGGGTGAATTCCCCGGGCTGCGCAAAGCGGGCACCAGAGGCAAGCAGCAATTCTACAAGACGCTGTACTATATAGCGTGAGGCGTGAGTGGAAATCTCGACCGAGTCTTCGCCGGTATAGCTCCTGGGGGAGCGGAATACCGATACCAGAACCTGGTCCAAAAGCTCCCCATCGGCTTCATACACATTCCCGTAATGGATAGTGTATCCTTTGGCCGACAAGAGATTACCTTTGCTCACCTTAACCACAGCATCAGCTATTTCCAATGCCTTTTGACCACTGATGCGCACAATGGAAATTGCCCCGGTCCCTGGAACGGTGGCCGGAGCAACTATGGTATCCTGATAAATACTGTCCACGTTTAAGTATTAATCGTAACGGCTGAATTTGGACATATTGTCTATGAGGTCCTTGTTGGTCTTGAACTCATCCATATGCTGGAGCATCCAGTTCATAGCCTCCACGGCATTCATATCGGAGAGAAGTTTGCGCAGGATCCATATACGGTTGTTGGTATAGGAATCGTAGAGGAGGTCGTCACGGCGGGTAGAGGAAAGGACCAGGTTAACGGCCGGGAAGATACGCTTGTTGGACAGGTTGCGGTCCAGCTGGAGTTCCATATTGCCGGTTCCCTTGAATTCCTCGAAGATTACGTCGTCCATCTTGGAACCGGTTTCGGTAAGGGCGGTAGCCAGGATGGTGAGCGATCCGCCGTTCTCGATATTACGGGCGGCGCCGAAGAAACGTTTGGGCTTCTGGAGCGCGTTGGCATCCACACCGCCGGTAAGGACCTTGCCGGAAGCGGGCTGCACCGTATTGTAGGCACGTGCAAGGCGGGTGATGGAATCCAGGAGGATGACTACGTCGTGACCGCATTCAACCAGGCGGCGGGCCTTGTCCAGGACCATATTCGCCACTTTCACGTGATGTTCGGCGGGTTCGTCGAAGGTGGAAGCTACGACCTCCGCCTTTACGCTGCGCTGCATATCGGTCACTTCCTCGGGACGTTCGTCAACGAGGAGGATGATTTCATATACTTCCGGGTGATTGTCGGCTATTGCGTTGGCTATAGCCTTCAGGAGCATAGTCTTACCGGTTTTGGGCTGAGCCACGATAAGGCCGCGCTGTCCCTTGCCGATAGGAGTGAACATATCCACTATACGGATGGACTGATCCTTCTCGTGTCCGTGGCCAAGAAGATTGAACTTCTCGGTAGGGAAAAGGGGAGTGAGGAAGTCGAAGGGGACACGGTCGCGTACAAAATCGGGCGTACGGCCGTTTATATAGTTGATTTTGACCAGCGGAAAGTATTTGTCGCCTTCGCGGGGAGGACGGATTTCACCGGTCACGGTGTCGCCGTTCTTGAGGGCGTTCTGCTTTATCTGCTGCTGCGAGACATAGATGTCGTCGGGGGAGTTGAGATAGTTGTAGTCGGATGAGCGCAGGAAGCCGTAACCGTCGGGCATTACTTCCAGAACGCCGGTAGCCTCCACAGCGCCTTCGAATTCTATCTTCTGCGGCTTGGGAGCCTGCTGGGGGGCAGCACCCTGCTGATTCTGCTGATTCTGACGGTTCTTCTTTTTCTGCTGCTGCCTTTCCTGCTGAGAGACAGGATCGGCCTTTATTTCCTCGAAGAGTTCGTTGATGAACTTGGTCTCCTTTACCGGAGCGGCCTGGGGTTCTTCGGTCTTGGGGGCGGCATCAGCGGCCTTGGCGGCCAGTTCGGCCTTGCTCTTGCGACCACGCTTCTTGGCGGCAGGGGCGCCTTCTTCCTTCTTTGCAGAGGGCTCCGCAGGGGCTGTGGCCTGAGGCTGAGCCGAGGCCTGGGCGGGCTGCTCTGCAGGCTTTTCGGCCTTCTTCCTGCCACGTTTCTTGGCTTCGGGGGCAGGAGCATCGGACTTGGGGGCATCGGCAGCCTTGGGGGCGGCGTTCTCTGCAGCGGGAGCAGCCTTGGGAGCCGCCGGTGCAGGGGCAGCATCGGCATTCTTGCGGGGGCGTCCGGGGCGTTTTGCCTTTTTGGGCGTATCCTCAGGACTTTTATGGGATTCTATTACGGCCTGGGCGTCGAGAATGGCAAAGCCGAGAGTGGCACGGTCCATCTTCTTTGCGCCCTTGATTTCGAGCTTCTCTCCAAGTGCCTGGAGCTGCTCTTCACTCATTGCATTGAGTTCGTATAAGCTTAGGGGCATAAATATGAAAAAATATCAATTAGAACGGATTCCGAACGGAATTCCGATGCAAATATAAGCATTATTTTAGAATACGCAAAACTACTGGAGCATATTGTCCATATAGGACTCGCTCTTTTTGAATCTGAGCAGGTCGGCCAGGGCGGCGGCGTTGGCGGCGATACGGAAACTGTAGGACTTCCACATACCCATAGGCACCCAGCTTACCGCAATGTTGAAGCAATGCAGGTCGTAGGTTGCGCTGAACTGGGTAGTGGTGAAACGCATAGCCATAACGTCGAAGCCGGACTGGGCCTGAATGCTCATCCGGGGCGACAGCTTGATGTTGCCGCTTATATTGAGCGTCTGCGTATACCGTTTATTCTCAATAAGTTCCTTTGTAGCAGCCTGATAGGTGTAGCTCTTGCTGTAATTGAAGCTGTAACTGAAATTCACCGACCAGGGGGCATTGGGGTTCATATAGTACACATAGCCTCCCGGGATGTACTCTCCGGTAATGGGGTGATAGTAGATGCGCTGGTAGGAGTTTGCGTCGTTCTGTCCGGCCGATGTCCCGCCCTTGGTGCCGTCGTTTCCGTCAATGGAACCCTTGCCGTTGAGGGAGAAGGAGGCCGATATGGAAGCGTTGGTAAGCCGTGCAGGCACGCCGGTCTTGGCTATGTTGAAGCGGTTGTAGCGCTTGCCCTTCTCGTCGATGGCGTAGGGGTCGAAGTTCATATTACCGCTGATATTGACCTTGTTGAAGAGGTTGGTACTCGCCGTGACGCCGATATTCTGCATCTTCATCGAATCGGCCAGGAAGTTATAGCTGGTGCTGAAGTTCAGCTGGTCCAGGAGCTTTACCTTCTTGCTGCCTGTGCCGGTGGTATCCCTCAGGTTGCGCACCTTGGCTTCCAGGTTGTTTCCCAGCTGGAGTTGCATGGTTCCCGTCTTGCCCTTTCCGGGAGGGGATACCGAATTGTGATGTCCGGGTACGCTATAAATATTGTACTGGGAAGGGGCGTGGTAGGTACCACGCTCGTCATAATAGGCCTCCAGCTCTCTCCAGCCGTTGAAATGGGTGGCCTTGTCCGGGCTGTAGCTCAGGGATACGGAAGGCTTTATGACGTGCCTTATGGCCTGTATCCGTCTGTGCTTGCCGAAGTTGAACATACCGTAGATCTGGGTGCTCAGGTTCAAGCTCCCGGAATAGGTGTGGGTCATACCGAAAGCATTGAAGGCCGTACCGGGATCGGAAACCACCTTCTGTGCCCATACCTCGTTGCCTTCCTTATCGCTCACCATTACGGGATTGCCGCCGGAATCAACCACGTTCTGAAGATACTGTGAGCCTTTGGAGAACATCCAGTTCATACCGTAGGACACATTGGGCGTCACGTTGATGTACTTGAGAAGGCTGAAGTTGGGCAGGCCGATCTGGAAGGTATGGCTCATACCGTTGTTCATCAGGTTCAGGGCCTTTACTCCCAGGGAATCGCCGATTTCCTTAACCCTGTAGTTCTGTCCGGTATTGTTCTGGGCTATTACGTGCTGGCCGTCCTCCATCACAAAGTCCTGGAGTTCGCGGAGCTTGAAGCTGATCCTGTTCTGGAAGGAGGAGGAATAGCCGAAGGAAATCTTTTCATAGGCCCTTTCCTTTCCGACCCTTACCTTGCGTTTGAAGGGATAGAAGCGGGTGACCGAAAGGGATATGTTGGGCAGCGTGAAAGAGTAACTGGAGTCCCTTGAGTTCTGGTTATGCAGGGCGTTGACGCTCAGGTTGAACTTGCCGTTCCAGTTATGCGAATAGGAGATTGAGGAGTTTATCTGGTTTTGCTGTGCCTCCTGGACCGAACGCGAATTGTAACGGCTGTTGGAAGGTGACGAGAAGTTCACCGATGCCGTAAACGATGTTCCCGGATGTGCCTTCGGGTCCTGTGAGTGGGTCCAGCGGAGGCCGAAGTTCTGCGACTGATAGAAGTCTGCGCTGCCCTTTTCACCTGCCTGGTCATTTGAGAAGGTGAGGGAAAGGGAACCGTTGAACTTGTAATTGACCTTGTAACGGGTATTCAGGTCTACCGACCAGGAGCCGAGGGTAAAATAGCTTCCGGTAAGGGAGAGGTCGAAATGGTCGCCGAAGACGAAGTACATACCGGCGTCGCGGACGAAGAAGCCTCGTGCCTGTTCCTCGCCGAAGGTGGGCATCAGGAGGCCGGTGGCACGGCTTGGCTTTTCAGGGACAAAGCCGAAAGGCAGGATGATAGGGAAGGCGGGGACACCTGCTATCACCGGCCAGGCTGGGCCGAAAACGGTTTTCTGCGTAGGCTTGGTTATTACCTTAGCCATAGAGAGCTTAAGGTAGTAATGCGGTTCCTCAAGGTCACAGACCGTGTACATACCCTTTTCCATATTGATGGACTTGTCCGGCATCATCTTGATCTTCTGCCCCTGGAGCAGGCCTTCCTGCTCCTTGGTAACCATATTGGTGATGCGTGCCTTGCGGGTTTCGAAATTGTAGTAGACCTTGTCCATCTTGTAGGTCTGCCCGCCCTGGGTCATCTCCGGCAGGCCCACCATCTCTCCGCTTACAGGATCCTTCCGGCCGCAGGCATAGACTATGTTCGTAGCCATATCATACTCGATGTAATCGGCCGTAAGTTTCATATCCTGATAGGATACGGTGGCACCTCCGTAATAATAAATTATGCGTTTTCCGTCGGAGAAATCGGTGATAATGGAGTCCTTGGCGGTGGTAAAGGCGGGACGCTCCAGGGAACTCTTGCTGAGCATCGCAATGGAGTCCTTCCTTGCAGTACGTACGGAGTCCGCGCGCCTGAGGGAATCCAGATGGGCGACAAAGGCTGAATCGGCCTGGTTTTCCCTGAGCAGGCTGTCCCTCCGGGAGTGCTCCTGGGAAAGGGCAGCAAGAGGGAGCAGCAGCAAAAGGGCCGCCGTCAGATATTGCCGAAACTTCCTTGTCATTCGCGATTTTTTGCTAAATTTGTGCAAAAATACAATTTACAAAAATACATCTAATTCTACAATTTTCAAAACCGAGCTGCCATGAAATCCTTACTGCGCCCCTTTCTTGCAGTGATTGCCGCCCTTGCTTTTGCAATCCCCGTGCCCGCACAGGCTCCCGGTGTAAAGCTTCGTACGGTAGTCATCGACCCGGGACACGGCGGCAAGGACTCCGGCTGCGTAAGCCGTGACAAGCAGACTTACGAAAAGACCATCACCCTGGATATCGGCACCAAGCTGGCAAAGAAGATAGCAGCCGCCTATCCGGACGTAAATGTGGTGATGACACGCTCGGAAGACGTTTTCGTAGAATTGGAGAAAAGGGCTGTAACCGCCAACAACGCCCACGCAAACCTCTTCATTTCCATACACGTAAACTCCGTGGACAAGGGGACTACGGCTAACGGTTACTCCATCCATTGCCTGGGGCAGTCGGCCCGAAAGGGGAACGACCTCTTTTCCAAGAACCTCGACCTGGTAAAGCGCGAGAACTCCGTGATCCGCCTGGAGGACAACTATTCCACACGCTACCAGGGCTTCAACCCCGACGACGAGCAGTCCTACATCCTTTTCAACCTGATGCAGAACGCCCATCTCGGGAACAGCCTGGCCTTCGCGGGAGACGTAGCCACGGCTATGGGCAGCGACCCAATCCGTACCAGCAGGGGAGTCCATCAGGATCCTTTCTGGGTGCTCTGGCGTACAGCAATGCCCTCCGTGCTGATAGAAGTCGGCTTTATCACCAACCCCGACGATCTCCAGACAATGAGATCGGCCGATGGCCGCGAAGCCATAGCCGACAACCTGCTTAATGCCTTCGCCCAGTTCAAGTTCCGCTACGACGGCACCCCTGTTCCTGACTTCCCCAAACGTACTGCCGCGCCTGCGGCTCCGCTTGCTGAGCCCGTCGAAGCAAAGCCCGTCGAAGCAAAGCCTGCCGAAACGCCTGCTGCCGAGCCTGCCGAAGCAAAACCCGTCGAAACACCTGTTGCCGAGCCCGTCGAAGCAAAACCCGCCGAAACTGTTTCCGAACCCGCCGAAGCAAAACCGGCCGAAGCAACCCCTGACAACTACGCCGGCCCGGTGTACGGAACACAGATCCTGGCTATCGGAAGGGAGATGGATCCGTCCGACGAATTCTTCCGCGGCTACAAGGTCAGATGCATCCGAAGCGGACGTCTGAACAAGTATGTGACCGGCATCTCCGAGTCGTTGGAAAGTGCAAGGAAAAATTTTGCCGAAATCCGCAAATTTTTCCCGGATGCATATATGGTAAAAATCCAGGATGATATCTCCGTTCCCGTACGTTGATTTTTTGCCACTACAGGCCTCTGGAAAAAGGGAAAAACGGCATTTCGCTTATTTAAAAAGATTCTAAATAAGAATATTTGATTCTTATATCTCTATCGCTAATACAAAATTGCAAATTACTGATTCTCAATATAATATTAAAATAAGACAAAAGGACCTCCCAGCTTAATTCTAAGTAAAAAAAATATTATAAACAATAGCAATTGCATTTTTTTATAAAAAAATTTTCTACCATTTTTGCATTCGCGTTTTAACTAACCAAAGCACAGTCATAAACCCTATTTATCCGGATGCTGAATCAGGACAGACATATCGCGGTATGGAACAACTGTCTGCAGATCATTGCCAACAACATTGATCAGCGGAAGTTTGATACCTGGTTCAAGCCCATCAGGCCGGTAAAGCTGGAGGGGAGCCGTCTCACCGTGGAAGTGCCTTCGGACTTCTTCCGCGACTATATCGAGACCTGGTTTATGGACCTTCTCAAGGCCACCCTCCGCCGTGCAATCGGGGCCGATGCCCAGCTGTTCTACACCATTCCGGTGGTGCGCAACCAGGAGCCGATGTTCCTGAACGCCTCCAACGGTCCGGTACCCGAGAACAACCCGGTATCCATCCCCACTTACCAGGCATCCGGTAATCCCAGTCCCTTTATCTATCCCGGGTATGCGCGCGTGAAGATAAGCTCGCGCCTAAAAGCCGAATACTGCTTTGCGAACCTTGTGGAAGGGGACTGCAACAAAATGGGCGTCAGCGCAGGTGAGAGCATCTCCCTGGCTCCCGGAAAGACTCCCTTCAATCCTCTGTTCCTGTTCGGCGGCCCCGGTCTCGGGAAAACCCATATCGCACAGGCCATCGGCATTGATATCAAGGAGAGGTTCCAGGACAAGGTAGTGCTCTACGTTACCGGCAATGAGTTCAAGACCCAGTATATGGACGCAGTGAAGAACAACAGAATTGTGGATTTCATCGCGTTCTACCAGAGAATTGACGTGCTTATCGTGGACGATATCCACGAATTGGTAGGCAAGGGCTCACAGGACGCATTCTTCAATGTGTTCAACCACCTTCACCAGAATGGCAAACAGCTGATTTTCACCTCCGACCGCGCCCCCGTGGATCTTCAGAACTTCGAGGAACGGCTTATGTCCCGCTTCAAGTGGGGACTTTCGGTGGAACTCTCCCGTCCGGATTTCAAGACCCGCCTGGAGATGCTGCGTTCACGCGCAATGCGCGAGGGCGTGCCCCTGAGCGAAGACGTGCTCAACTTCCTGGCCAACAGGATAAACACCAATTTCCGTGAGCTGGAAGGCTCCCTGACCTCGCTGGTGGCCTATGCCACCCTCGGACACAGGGAGATTACCCTGGACCTTGCCGAAAGCGTGACCGGAAAGATCGTGGGCGAGACTGAAACGCAGGTGAATATGGACCTTATCGTAAAGACCGTATGCGAGTACTTCAACATTACCCGTGATATGCTTCTTTCCAAGACGCGCAAGCGCCAGATAGTCCAGGCCCGCCAGATCGCAATGTACGAGTGCCGCAACCTCATCTCCAACTGCTCCCTGTCCACAATAGGATCGGAGCTGGGAGGAAAGGACCACGCCACCGTGCTCCACGCCTGCTCCACCGTCCAGGACCTGATGTCGACGGACAAACTCTTCCGTCAGTGGGTCCAGGACATAGAGAATATGATGCTGGTAACAGTAGAAGCCTGAATCGGTTCTCCGTAAGAGGAGCCATCCGGAAAAATCATCCCCGGGAGTCTGCGAAGACTTCCGGGGATTTGTTGTTACATACTATTTCTGATTGCCGATATTGCCGCCGCAGGATCCGGGGCGCCGAAGACAGAGCTACCGGCAACCAGGATGGAAGCTCCGGCCTGAACGACTGAAGCGGCGTTGGAAGGACCTATTCCGCCGTCCACCTCGATGGGGACATCCTTGCGGCCGATACCGTCCAGAGCTTTGCGAATGGCTGCTATGCGCTCAAGTGAAGCAGGAATGAAGGACTGACCGCCGAAGCCGGCGAATACGCTCATTACAAGCACAAAGTCCAGCCGGTCCAGATAGGGGAATATGCTTTCTACCGGGCAGTCGGGATTAATCGCTATGCCGGCCTTGACACCAAGGCTGCGGATTTGCTTCAAAAGATCCGGAGTACTTGAAAGGGCTGCTTCATAGTGGAAGCTTATCATCGAAGCGCCCGCAGCGGCAAAGCGCTCTATGTACTTACCCGGCTGCACTATCATAAGGTGCACGTCAAGAGGTATGCCGGCCAGCCGGGACACCGCCTCCACTACCGGAAAGCCAAAGGACAGATTGGGCACGAACTGCCCGTCCATTATGTCCAGATGGATTATATCGGCCTTGGAATTAAGGAATTCCACTTCCTGTCCGAGTTTTAGGAAATCGGCCGAGAGAAGTGACGGTGCTACCTGTATCATCATCCTTCAAAATTGCATACTACCTCGCTCAGATGGGCCACGAAACGGTCCAGCGAGGCAAGTTCCAGCTTTTCTCCGGGAGCGTGTACGCCGCGGAGGGTAGGGCCGAAGGAAATCATATCCAGATCGGGGAATTTCTCCAGGAAAAGGCCGCATTCCAGGCCGGCGTGTATGGCCTTGACCTCGGGATCGCGCCCGAAGAGCTTGCGGTAGGCCGCGACGCTCACTTCCAGTATCCTGGAATTCAGATTGGGCTTCCAGCCGGGGTACTCTCCGTGGTGCTCCGCGTCGAACGAGCCCAGGAAGAAGGCGGCCTCCACCTTTTCGGCCATTGCGTGCAGCTCGGAGACCACGGAACTGCGCTGTGACGTTATTACCGTGATGCTGTTGCCTTCGATATGGGCAGCGGCAAGGTTGGTGGAAGTCTCTACCAGGCCGGGGATATCCACCGACATCTTTTCCACTCCGTGAGGACAGGCCCTCAGAGTCGCTACTATATTGGAGGCATCTCCCTCCGAGATGGGCTCGAGGGAAGTGCGGCAGGCTTTGCAGCTGATTGTCACGGCAGGATCGGAGGAGGCGAATTCGGCCTTGAGGATATCGGCGAAGGCTGCGACATCGGCCTCCATTTCCGCGACTTCGTCAGAAGGGACGGCGATTATTGCCGATGCTTCTCGGCAGATGGCATTGGGCTTGTTCCCGCCATCCAGGCCGATGAGCTGGTAATCGTACTGCATTTCGGTGTACAGGAAGCGGACCAGCTGCTGCAGGGCATTGGCCCTCTCCTTGTTGATATCGTCGCCGGAGTGGCCTCCCTGGGCACCGGAAACGGTGATTTCCAGGCATTTGTAACCTTTGCGAAGGGGCTCCCGCTCAAAGTCGAAACGGGCAGTGGTATCGATACCTCCGGCGCAGCCCACAAAGAGCTGTCCCTCATCCTCGGAGTCCAGGTTGATCAGGGTCTTGCCGTCGAAGAAACCTTCCTCCAGGGCGAAGGCTCCGTCCATTCCGGTCTCCTCTGATATGGTGAAAAGGCATTCCAGCTTTCCGCAGGCTTCATTCCCGGCAAGCAGGGCAAGGCAGGCTGCCACGCCTATTCCGTCATCGGCCCCGAGAGTGGTGTTGCGGGCTATCATCCAACCGTCTTCCACCTCGTAGGGGATGGGCTGGGTGAGGAAATCGAAATCGAAACCTGCGTTCTTTTCGCATACCATATCCTGATGGGCCTGAAGCACCAGTGCGGGAACCTTCTCCTTGCCGGGCGCGGCCTCCTTTACGATGAGCACATTGCCGATCTTGTCACGCTTTGCCTCAAGGCCGTGCGAGGCTGCAAAATCCAGCAGGAACTGAGTCATAGGGGCTTCGTGGCCCGACTCGCGGGGGATGCGGGTAATCTCTTTGAAAATGTTCAGAACCGATTGAGAATCCATAGTATCAGGAAGGTAATTAACTCTGCTAATATAGTAATTATTGCCAATTATTCCTATGATTATTCGCGGATTCTGCGTAAATTCGCAGTCAAATTCGTGAATAGATGAAATTTTTGACGCTTAAGCAGGCCCGTGCAGTTGTGTTTCAGGGCGAAAAACTTTCCATCGCTCCCGAGGCTATGGCCCAGGTAGAGCGCTGCTATGCTTTCTTAGAGAAATTCCATAATGACAAGGTTATCTACGGGATCAACACCGGCTTCGGCCCTATGGCCCAGTGGCGCGTGGATGACGACAAACTCATAGACCTCCAGTACAATATTATCCGCAGCCATTCCACAGGTGCCGGAGAGCCCCTGGACGACGCTTCCGTAAAGGCTGCTATGATAGCCCGCGCCGGCACATTCCTCCAGGCCCGTTCCGGCGTCCACCCCGACGTGGTGAAACTGCTCGTGGAATTCATCAACCGCGACATCATCCCTTTCATTCCCCGTCACGGCAGCGTAGGCGCCAGCGGCGACCTTGTGCAGCTTGCCCACATAGCCCTGAACCTGATAGGGGAAGGGGAGGTACACTATAAAGGGCAGTGGCGTCCCGCCGGAGAAGTTATGCGCGAATGCGGCCTGAAGCCTATGCAGATACATATCAGGGAAGGCCTGTCGGCCACAAACGGAACCTCGGTAATGACAGGTATATCCATTGTAAACCAGGTGTTTGCAACCAGGCTTCTGGACCTTGCCACACTGGCTTCCGTATGGATTAACGAAATTGCCGGCTCCTACGACGACTTTATGGCCGAACCGCTCAACGAATGCCGCCGCCACGAGGGCCAGCAGACCATAGCCAGGCGGATGAGGGAACTAGCCGCATCCTCGCAGTGCCTCTCAAAACGCGGCACCGAGCTTTACAACGGGCACCACGACGAACACGTCTTCGAAAAGAAGGTACAGCCGTATTACTCGCTTCGCTGCGGCCCCCAGATCCTCGGCCCCATCCTGGAGACCTTTGACAACGCAGCCGCCATCCTCGAAGATGAGCTGAATTCGGCCTGCGACAATCCGATTGTGGATCCTGAAACCCAGTCAGTATATCACGGAGGCAATTTCCACGGTGACTATATCTCCCTTGAGGAAGATAAAGTCAAGATTGCGCTGGTGCGCCTGACTATGCTTATGGAAAGGCAGCTGAACTACCTCTTCCACGACCGTATAAACGGCATCCTCCCGCCCTTCCTGAATATGGGCACCCTGGGACTCAACTACGGTATGCAGGCCTGCCAGTTCACCGCAACTTCCACCACGGCCGAATGCCAGACCCTGGCTATGCCCAACTACGTCCACAGCATTCCCAACAACAACGACAACCAGGACGTGGTATCGATGGGTACTAACAGCGCCCTCCTGTGCCGCCAGGTAGTGGAAAATGCCTTCCAGGTTATGACCATCCACTATATAGCCCTGGCCCAGGCCACCGACTGCCTGGGTATCAAGGACAAGCTGAGCAGCCGCAGCAGGGAAGCCTATGAGGCTGTACGCGGCATCCAGCCAGTAATAGTGGAAGACACACCTTTCTACAAGGAGATCGCACGTCTGACGGATTACCTCAAATACCATCCGTTTGAAATCTGACTCCTGCCAATTTGTCATAAACGCCGCCGCTTTTTGCGCTGGCGTTTTTTTTGATTATATTTGTAAGGATTAAGCACTGTTTTAAATAATATGATTACACACGACCTGAGACTTATCGCAGACGCAATCTACGACAAAAAGGGAGAGAATGCTGTATCGCTGGACCTTCGCGCAATAGACGGCGCAATAACTGACTTTTTCCTTGTCTGCGACGCCTCAAACACCACACAGGTAGGCGCAATAGCCGACAATATCAGGGAAAAGATGGAGCAGGAGGGACACCGCCTCTTCCGTTCCCAGGGTGAAGGAAACAACTTCTGGATTATCCAGGACTACGGCAACATAGTAGTCCATATCTTCCTTAAGGAATACCGCGATTTCTACCGCCTGGAGGACCTCTGGGCCGATGTCCCCCGTAAAGAATACAAACTGCGCACCGTGCGCAAAGCCACGCAGGAATAATGGCAGACAATAAGAAAAAGAAAAGCGGCGGGAAAAAGAAAGGCAGTCCCAGGGTAGTTCGGGTGAACCTGAACTTTTCCTGGCTGTACTTCCTCCTGATCCTGGGCCTGGGCTATATGCTCTTCCGCAACCCCGGGCAGGCCGATCCCCAGAAAATCGAATGGGGAGAGGTCCAGACAATGGTTCAGAGCGGCGACGTGGCCGAGATTGCCTTCGTCCGCAACGATTTCAAGGGCGAAGTCAAGATCCGCCCCGAGCGCCTGGGCAAGTATGCCGACAAGTTCCGCGGGGGAGTACCTCCGCGCCGCGCCCCGCATTTTTACTTCCTGGTATCCACCAAGTTTGACCCAGAGAGCAGTTTCGAGGCCCTGAATGAGCAGCTGGTTCCCTCGGACCGCTTCAAGGTAGTGATACGTAACGAGGAGCACATCTGGGGAGATATCCTTCAGATGCTCTTCCCCATAGTTATTTTCATACTCTTCTGGGTGTGGATGTTCCGTGGAATGAACCGCGGTATGAATGGGGGAGCTGGCGGCCCCGGAGGAGGATTCAACCCCTTCAATACCGGCAAGTCCACCGCTCGTGAGACCGAAAAGGGCGAGGTGAAGGTTAGCTTCAAGGACGTGGCCGGCCTTTACGGCGCCAAGGAAGAGGTTATGGAGATCGTGGACTTCCTGAAGAATCCCTCGAAATATACCGCCCTGGGCGGCAAAATACCCAAGGGAGCCCTCCTGGTAGGCCCTCCCGGAACCGGCAAGACCCTGCTGGCCAAAGCCGTCGCAGGTGAGGCCAATGTGCCTTTCTTCTCCATTTCCGGCTCCGACTTTGTGGAAATGTTCGTAGGCGTGGGTGCATCCCGCGTACGCGACCTCTTCCGTCAGGCCAAGGAAAAGGCCCCCTGCATCGTATTCATAGACGAGATTGACGCCGTTGGCCGTGCCCGTGCAAAGAACGGCGGCTTCTCTTCCAACGATGAAAGGGAGAACACCCTGAATCAGCTGCTTACGGAGATGGACGGCTTCGGTACCAACAGCGGCGTGATAGTGCTTGCGGCCACCAACCGCTCCGACATCCTGGACAAGGCCCTGATGAGGGCCGGCCGCTTTGACAGGCAGATTCACGTGGAACTGCCCGAACTCAAGGAGCGCGAGGAAATCTTCAAGGTCCATCTAAGGGATATCAAGCTGGGCGAAGATTTCAACGTGGAATTTATGGCCAAGCATACTCCCGGCTTCTCCGGGGCCGATATTGCCAACGTGTGCAACGAGGCAGCCCTCACCGCAGCCCGCAGGAATCACAGCAAGGTAATGCAGCAGGACTTCCTGGATGCCGTCGACCGCATTATCGGCGGCCTTGAACGCAAGTCCAATACCATTATGACTCCGGCCGAGAAGCGCACCACCGCCTACCACGAGGCCGGACACGCCCTGGTTGGCTGGCTGCTCCCTTATGCCGATCCCGTATTCAAGGTTTCCATCATCCCCAGAGGCAATGCCCTGGGCCTTACCTGGAGCCTTCCCGAAGAGCGCAAGAACTGGTCCCGTTCGCTTATGATGGACCGGATGAGCGTTCTCCTGGGTGGCCGCGTGGCCGAGGAAATCCTCAACGGAGAGCCTTCCACCGGCGCTTTGAACGACCTGGAACGTATGACCGGAATGGCCTATGCAATGATCCAGTACTACGGTATGAGCGACAAGGTGGGCGCCCTTTCCTTCTACGACTCCAGCGGAGCCCGCGGTTACAACCTTGTGAAGCCTTATTCCGAGAAGACCGCCGAGGTGATGGACAAGGAAGTGAAG
This sequence comes from Bacteroidales bacterium, assembly GCA_017961015.1. Lineage (GTDB taxonomy): Bacteria > Bacteroidota > Bacteroidia > Bacteroidales > UBA932 > Cryptobacteroides. The sequence continues at coordinate 15,878 of JAGCYC010000022.1, forward strand.
GATCTTGTGGAAAGCATACACAAAAGCACCCGCAAGCTCATCGAAGACCATAAGGATGAATTTATGCAGCTGGGTGCCCTGCTTTTGGAAAAAGAAGTTATCTTTGCAGACGATATAGAAAAGATACTCGGTCCCAAGGTAAAACCTGCAGCCGACGACCGCTTTGAAACCGACAAAGATGAATAATACGGTAGTCCGCACCATATACGGAGTCATTTTCCTGCTGGTAATGATTGCAGGAATGCTCCTTCATCCGCTCGCATACTGCGCCCTGGCACTGTTCGCGATGGAGGTGATGCTCTGGGAGTTCTTCCGTATGAGCATAGGTACAGATCTGCCCCTGCAGCGCATCCTTGCAATGATTACAGCAGCCGTAGCCTTCTGCGCTGTTATGGGCACAGCCTGGCTCGGGATATCCCCGGTCTGGACCGGATGCGCCCTTCTGCTGCTTCTCGTCACCTTTGCCTCGTCATATTTCGGGGCAGCCCAGAGGGAGCACTTCCATAAGCTTGCCTACATCTGCGCCGGTCTCCTGTACATCGGCATTCCCATTGTCCTTTCCCCCTTTGCAATGTTCCGGAACGGCGTTTTTGACGGACGTCTGCTGCTGTCCTGCTTCATCGTAATCTGGAGCACGGACGTAGGCGGATACTGCTTCGGCCTGCTTTTCGGAAAGAACGGGAAGAAGCTTTTCCCCGAGGTATCTCCCAAGAAATCCTGGGCCGGCTTCTGGGGCGGGCTTGCGATGGCCCTGGCATCGGCCTGGATAATGAAGGCTGCGGGACTCATTGACTTCCCTCTGCTGCACTGCCTCGTCGCGGCGGCCATTATGAGCGTCTTCGGCGTGCTGGGAGACCTTTTCGAAAGCGAGTGGAAGCGCAGCTTCGGAGTTAAGGACTCCGGCAATATCATACCCGGGCACGGCGGACTTATGGACCGCTTCGACAGCGCCCTTTTCGCCATTCCCGCGGGCATCATCTACCTTGTTTTCATCGGCCTTATCTGATATATGAACTGGATTAAAATCGACAGCGACTCCTACGGAACCATCCTTATAAGCTGGTGCATCTGCGCCGTACTCATTTTCCTGGTGGCCTATTTTATCAAGAAGCTTTGGATAAGCATCCCGCTGTGCTCCCTCTTCGTAATCTTTATGGTGTTCATCACCTGGTTCTTCAGGGTGCCCAACAGGGACGCTCCGGACGCCCAGAACGACCGTCTGGTAACCTCTGTGGCCGACGGCAAGGTAGTAATAGTGGAGAAAGTATTCGAGAAGGAGTATCTGAAAAAAGAGTGCATCCAGATTTCCGTATATATGGATTTCTTCGACGTCCACTGCAATTTCTGGCCGATAAACGGAGAGGTGAGCTACTACCGGTACCATCCCGGGAAATACCTGCTGGCCTTCCATCCGAAGTCGTCGGAACTGAACGAGCATTCCTCGTCCTGCCTTAAGAACGACTACGGCGAGGTCTTCTTCAAGCAGATCGCCGGCACTTTCGCCCGCCGTATAGTCTGCTACTCCGAACCCGGAAAGAAGGAGAACAGGGGAGACCAGTGCGGAGTAATCAAATTCGGCTCCAGGATAGACCACTTCGTGCCTCTGGATGCCGATGTAAAAGTAAAGGTAGGGGACAAGGTAACGGCCGTAGAATCGGTCATCGCCGTACTCCCCGACAAGAAAGAAGACTAAAGATTCTCTTTAATCAGGGCTACGAGCCTGTCCACGGCCTCCTCCTGGGGAATGTGCCTGAGGACAGGCTCCTTTCCTTTATAGAGGGTTACAAGGCCGCGTCCTTCTCCCACATAGCCATAGTCGGCATCGGCCATTTCGCCGGGGCCGTTCACTATGCAGCCCATAACTGCTATCACTATGCCCTTGAAGCCTGAGGTGGCTGCTTTTACCCTGTCGAAGGTTTCCTCGAGATTGTAAAGCGTCCTTCCGCAGCCGGGGCAGGCAATGTATTCAGGCTTGGTAAAACGACGGCGGCAGGCCTGCATCAGTTCATCGGCCAGTTTGTCCCCGTCGGGGATTCCGGGGAAGGAGACATCGTCTATCTCCCTGTCCAGCAGTTTCTTACCATAATCGCAGGAGGCCTCCAGGATGAGTCTTTCGTGCTCGGGCAGCTGAGGGGCTTCCACACGGCTGTCGTAGCGGGATGCCAGGTAGGCGGCTACGGGAATCTCGGCCTCGGGGGGCTCGGTGAGCGACACCCTTACGGTATTGCCTATGCCCTCGGAAAGCAGCGTAGAAATGGCAACGGCCGATTTTATGCGCCCGCTGTCGCCGTTTCCGGCTTCGGTCACTCCGACGTGAAGGGGAAATATGCAGCCTTCCTCCTTCATCATACGATACAGGGCGCGGTAGGCCTGGATCATCACTACGGTATTGGAAGCCTTGAGCGAGACCACTACGTCGCGGAAAGAGGCGTCCATACACATCTTCACCCACTCCATTGCGGCCAGGGCCATTGCCTCCGGGGTATTTCCGAAACGCTCGGTAATGTACCGGCCGAGGGAACCGTGGTTGAGGCCTATCCTGATGGCGGTGCCGTGGCGCTTGCACTCCTCCAGGAGGGCTGCGAAGCGCTCGCGGGCTTTGGCGTGGTCGGGATGGAAATTGCCGGGATTGATGCGGACCTTTTCCACCACGGCAGCGGCGGCCATAGCTATGTCCGGGGAGAAATGGACATCGGCAACCAGGGGCTGGGTGTAGCCGAGGGCACGAAAACGGCTGTGTATCTGCCTGAGGGCTTCCACGTCAGACATAGCAGGAACGGTGAGGCGTATAAGCCTGGCTCCTGCATCGGCCACCCTTACGGCCTGTGCCAGGGAAGCCTCCACGTCGGAGGTCCTGGTGTTCAACATAGTCTGGACCGCGATCGGAGCGTCGGGCCCGATCATAAGGCTGCCCACCCGGGCATTAATAGTTTCCATACTGTTCTTTAGCCATTTTCCGGGCCAGGGAACGGAGCTGGGCCCGGCTGTGTCCGTGACGGGGAGTGAGCTGGTAATAAACTCCCAGTGTGGGACTTATGTCCAGCGGATAGCCGAAACGGTAATAAAAATCGTCGTAATAGTCGGGTTCCCAGAAAGAGCCCCAGCCCCACTTGACCTGCACGTTCAGATGGATCTCCACGGGATCGAACATCAGGGCGAATCCAAGTCCGCCGTGAAGGCCGTATGTCAGGCGGAGGTCGTAGGAACGGAAGTCCTTCGCATACATCTGGGTGGCGGTGTCATCGACCCAGCTTTCTTCCGGAGTACGCTCTATGTCCATACGGTATCCACCGTAGACGCCTACCTTTGCTATAAGCTTGGTATAGGAGCCCATATCCACGTGGAAATGGGTGGCCATATAAACCTCGGGCACCCTCATCCTGGCTTTGTAAGCGCCGGTTTCGGTGAAGATATAACCGCTGTTGTCGCCCTCCTTGTTACGCTTGAATTCATAGCCTTCCCAGTTTTGCTGGAAGCCGAATTCCAGTCCCATATTGGGGAACATCCCGAACATTGAGAAATAGCGCACCACGCTGAATCCGAAGACGGGAAGATTGGGACTCCAGCGTACGTTCCTGGTCGGATTCCAATAGCCGTAGTTGAGGGTGGCTCCGCCGTAAGCGCCTAACATCCAATAATTGTTGGAAGGCAGCTTGGATACCACCGTACTGTCCAGATAGGCGGCGTCCACACTGTCGGGAAGGGAGAAGAACTCTATCTTTTCTTCTTCCTGGGCCCGGAGCGAGAGCGGCAGCAGCAGGGCGGCAGCTATTATCGGCAGGATCTTTCTCATCTGAACAGTTCCTCCATATCTACGGTCCAGTCAAGCTCGGCCCTTTCCAGTACCTCTATGAGGAACTTTTCGCCGTCTGGCTTGAAGAAACGCACTTTCTCCGGCTGGCGGTGTTCCAGAAGGTTTCCGGTATCCACCATATTGTTGTCGTTCACATCCATCGCCATACGCACGCAGTAGGAGCCAGCCTTCATATAAGGGAATACCACCGGGCCGTCGTGCGTTACTATGAAGCTGCGGATCACCTTGTCTCGCTTCTCGTTCAGCAGGTCCACGATGAACTTGCTGTGTACGCCGCTCAGTTTGAGGGTCATCGTACTCAGCTTCTCGTCATTGGGAAGGGTTACCTTGAGCACCGTGGAATCGTTGTAGAAGCCGTTTATGTCGCGGAACTTGCGGTGGGGAAGCGTGAGGAAGTAGTCGTAACCGGTCTGGAAGGGCTGCTCCGGCATCACGAAGTAATGACGCAGGTTGGTGGAGTCCCTTGTCACCTTCACCTTTCCGAAGTTTTCCTGACGGCGCGGATTCACGCTCCTGAACTTTAGCGAATCCCAGGCCTCCTCAATGAGGGGATAGGTGAATTCGAACTGGAAACCGTACTGTTCGATGGTGGTGGCATCGGCCGTGGACTTATACACGCAGATGGTATCCTCGTGCTTGATGTCCCGGTAGGAGCTCTTCATCATCTCGGCCTTGAGTTTCTTGTCCAGGGCCAGCTTGACGGTCTCATCCGTGGCTTTCATAACTCCCGAGGTATCCGTCTTGTCGTAATTGAGCACCAGGTGAAGGGTATCGGGCATCTTCCTCTGGTCGTTCACCCATATCTCCAGGGAATCCATCTGAGGGTTGAACTGGGTGATTAGCTTCTCCTTGGGAAGACCCTTTATCCTCATATCGTGGATCACGGCTCCGGGGGCCATAAAGGTAAGGTATGCGGTGCGCTGACCTACCCTTTCTTTCTTCACTATGTACTGGCGTGAAGGCTTCTCCCTGAACACATTGAGTTCCAGCTCGGTCTTTCTGGCAAGGCAGAGGGCCGTGTCCTTCATATTGAACTTCTTGAACTCATATATGGAGTCGTTGTACACGAGGCTGGGCCTGAACAGGGAATCAAGGAAGGCTATGCTCTCGTTGTCGGGATCGTAGAGATTGTTGTTGTTGGCATCCTTCAAGGCATATACCCGGTAAAGAGTATCCTGGATGTTACGGATGCCGAAGAAGCCCCAGTCGTCGCTGCGGATGGCGGCATCGGGCCGATGCAGGAATACCGCCGAGTCGGAGTGGTCCTTGTACAGCATCACCGTGGCACCCTTGATGGGCATCAGGTTACGGCTGTCCTGGACTATTCCGGTAACACAGAGAGAATCGATCCTGTCACCGGTGGAGAACACCAGAGTGTAACCGGGGAAGGGATTGCCCTCGTTATTATCCACGATAGCGCCGCTTATATCCAGGGTATAGGTAGTATTGGGCTGAAGGTCCTCCTCGAAGCTCACAACCACCGATTTACCCTTTATGACTGCTTTCGGCCGCTTCTCCATAGGAGGGGAAAGATAGATGCTGTTCATATCCTTCACCTTCACGTATTCGTCAAAGCTGAAGCGTATGGTGGTATTGTGCACCGGGACATTGACGGTTCCGGGAAGGGGAGAGACCTTGGTGATAACCGGAGGGATGGTATCCTTGTCGCCGCCGGAAGGGGGAGTGGTGGTATTGGCGCAGCCCGAAGGGAAGCACATTGCGCCCAACACCAGTGCGGCCGGGATCAGGGGGATGAACTTCTGGAGACTCTTTCTCATATCTCTGTCCTTGTTACCTGGGTTATCCCGTTGATGGAAGAGAGCCTGCGGATCATCTTTTCAAGGATTACCCTGGACGATACATAAAGGTCTATATAGCCTTCGAAAACACCGCTTTCGGCAGTTAAGGTGAGTTTGCGTATATTCACGCCCATAACCTGGGAAAGGTAGTGGGAAATCTCGTTCAGCATACCCACGCGGTCTATTCCGCGAAGTGACAGCCGCACCAGGAAGGAGCTGGCATCGGCCGCTTCCAGCCATTTCGGGACCACCACCCAGTCGCCGTGGGTTGCGGCTATGCTTTCGGCCACGGGGCAGGACTTCTTGTGGATGGTGACAGTTCCGTCGGAACCCTTTATGCCGATGACAGGGTCGCCGGGAATGGGGTTGCAGCAGCTGGCTATGGTGAATTTGGGAGCACCCGGCTCCTCGCTGCCGATAATGTAAGAGGGAGTATCGGCAGCCTTTTCCTCCTGCGGCTGCTCCAGGCGGAGCACCTTGCGCAGCCAGCTCAGGCGGCTTCCGGAAGAACGGTTCAGCAGTTCCTCAAGCTTATCCAGCCTCAGACTGCCTATGCCTATCCCGTAGAACAGCTCCTCGCGGGACTGTACTCCGTAGGCTACCTCTACCCTCTGGAGAGTCTGCTCATCTACCTTGTAGCCAAGCGCTGTAACCTTCTGGATGAGCGTCTTACGGCCGAATTCCACAGTCTGGCGCCTTTCGTTCTTGAAATAATCCAGCACCAGGGAACGGGCACGGTGCGTAACCAGGAACTGCATCCATTCGTGCTGCGGGCGGGCGTCCTCGGCCGTGATTATCTCCACCTTGTCGCCGGTCTTGAGCACGTGGCTCAGCTTTACCAGCCTCTGGTTCACTTTCGCAGCAATGGCCTTGTGGCCTATCTCCGTATGGATAAGATAGGCAAAATCCAGGGCCGTTGCGTCCTTCTGTATGCTTCGCTGGTCTCCCTTGGGAGTATAGACGTAAATCTCTGCGTTGGTAAGGTCGTTGTGGATTATGTCCAGCAGTTCCAGGGCATTGACGTCGGGATTCACGAGTATGGCCTGGATACGGCTCAGCCAGGACTCCATCTCGTTGTCGCCCTCGCCCAGATAACCTTCCTTCTTGTAGGCCCAGTGGGCGGCAATGCCCTTTTCGGCGATGTCGTCCATCCTGCGGGTACGGATCTGCACCTCCACCCATATTCCGGAAGGACTGAGCAAAGTGCAGTGCAGGGCCTCGTAGCCGTTGCTCTTGGGGTATTTAACCCAGTCGCGCAGCCTCTCCGGCATATAGCGGTAAAGCCCCGTGATGATGGAGAAGATATGGTAGCACTGGTCTCGTTCGGTATCGGCCGATGCCGGATTGGCGTCGAAGATGATCCTCACCGCATAGAGGTCGTACACCTCGTCGAAGGGAACCTGCTTGGTCTGCATCTTCCGCCATACCGAATAGGGGGTCTTGACCCTTTTCTTTATCTCGAAGCGGAATCCTGCCTTGGTGAGGGCATCCTCGATGGGCGCCACGAAATCCGTTATTTCCTGCTTGCGGTCCTGGACGTTGCGGTTGATACGGGCCGTTATGTCTTCATAGGCCTCGGGTTCCTTGTAACGGAGCCAGATGTTTTCCAGCTCGGATTTGATGGAATACAGGCCCAGGCGGTGCGCAAGCGGGATAAAGATGAACATAGTTTCCGAGAGGATCTTGTCCCTCTTGTGTTCGGGCATATGTTCTATGGTGCGGCAGTTGTGCAACCTGTCGGCAAGTTTTATCAGGACCACCCTTACGTCGTCGTTGAGGGTGAGGAGGATGCGCTTGAAGTTTTCGGCCTGGAGGCTTTGCTGGGAACCGTCGGCAAGGTTCTTCTGCTCGGTGTCCAGCACCGTCTTTATCTTCGTAAGGCCGTCTACCAGGGTGGCTATCTTGTCGCCGAATTCCTGGCGGAGGTCCTGGACGGTATATTCCGTATCTTCCACCACGTCGTGAAGGAGGGCGGCCGATATGCTCTTGTAACCAAGGCCGATATCGTCCACCACAATCTGCGCAACCGCCAGTGGATGAAGCATATAGGGCTGGCCGCTGCGGCGCCTCACGTTGCGGTGGGCGGCATTGGCGAACTCATAGGCGCGTCGAACGACGTCCAGTTCGGACTGGCTGGCACAGCGCTTTTCGGCCGATGCGCGCAGCAGCTGCCACTGCTGCTCTATCATCTGGTAGTCCTTCTCTGTAAACTCCGAAAAACTCATAACTCCTTCATAGATTTCTGGAAGCGTTCCCTGCGCTCCTGTACAGCATTCTTGTTAAGTTGGTCCAGCACCTCGAGGGTGACTTCCGGCTTGTCCACGTTCTGGAAAGCGAAGGAGAGCTCGGCCCCGTAAAGGATGAGCGTCCAGGCTATGTTAAGCCAGATCATAAACAGAGGGACCGCGGCCAGGACACCGTAAACGGCGCTCTGCTTGCTCACCATCACCTGGGTTTCCAGATACAGGAACTGGACTCCTGTGAAAAGGATACCCGAAATGACGGCAGCCTTGAAGGCATTCTTGAAATGAACCCGTGTCCCGGGAATGTATTTGAACATAGCTGTCATCACCAGGATGCTTATACCGGCGAAACTCAGCCACGAGATCAGACTCTTCAGATGCGGGGTGAGGAAGAACTCTCCCGGGAGAAGCAGGTCCAGCAGGTGTGAATACACAACCGAACCGGAGAACAGCAGGATTACGACGAAGGGGGATAGTATCATAATGCCCAGGATAACCCCTATCATCTTCATAAAGTTCTGTTCCTTCCCGACCTTCCACACATTGTTGAACACCCTGCGGACCGACAGCATCAGATTCAGGACTATCCAGAGGAAGGTTGCCATCGATATGAAGCCGAAAAGGCCGCTCTCGGCCACGTTGACTATATTATCGGCCGCATTCAGGAGGGCGTCGATTATCTTCTCTTCTCCAAGGTTCGTATACAGGACGGAGGCGAATTTTTCCCTCAGCCCGAGGCCGTCGGTCAGATACAGGCCGATGGCTATCGCCGGTACCACGGAGAGCATACTCCGGTAGGCGAGGGCAGTTATCTGGAAAGCGATCTTCTGGGAAGAGAAGGTGTTCATCATCAGGATCACCGTCTTGAGGTCCTTCAGGAGACGTTTTCTCCAGCGGGAGAAGTCCTCGATATTCAAAAGCCAGATATCGTGGGTTATAAAACGCACGATCCTCTTTATCCAGATGGAAATCCACCGGACAATCACCTTGGTCTTATGCAGGAGCTTCTTGAACATCGGCTAAAACAAAGTTAATTCAAGCGGACCTTCCTCCTTGGCATCCCCGGAGGGAAGCATTGCCCGGAGGGCTTTTTCGTCCAGGACGGCTATACCAAGTTGGGCAGCCTTTTTCATCTTTTCCGGACCCGGTTTTTCTCCGGCCAGGAGGTAATCCGTCCTGGCACTCAGTGAAGAGCTTATCCTTCCTCCGTGGGCCTGGATAAGGGCTTTCATATCGTCACGAGAAATACTGTAAGTGCCGCTAATCACGAAAGTCTTTCCATCCAGGTTCCCGGAAAGGGTTTCGGTTCCTCCCTCCATCTCCATCTTCAGGCCGGATTCCCTGAGGCGGGCAATCTCCCGGACGTTCCCCTCGCGGGAGAAGAAGTCCAGCACCGAATCGGCGATGACCGAACCTATGTTGGGGACCGAGAGGAGCTCCTCCCTGGAAGCGGAGGCAATCTTGTCCATACTGCCGAAGTGGCGGGCCAGGTCGCGGGCCGTGGTTTCTCCCACAAAACGTATTCCCACTGCATACAGGACCCTTTCGAAGCCCACCTGCAGGGATTCCTTAAGACTGTCGGTGAAACGCTGTACGCTCCGCTCCTGCCAGCCTTCCAGAGTGAGCAGCTGCATCGGATGAAGGCGGTACAGGTCCGAAGGCATACGCACCAGGCCCAGGTCGTAGAGCTGCTGGACGGTGGCGTCTCCCGCAAGTATGTTCATAGCTTTACGGGATACGAAATGAAGCAGGCGGCCGCGTATCTGCGTAGGGCAGGAATCCGTATTGGGGCAGAACCACTTGGCCTCGCCTTCGGTACGCACAAGGGGAGTGCCGCAGTCGGGGCACACGCTGGGGAACACGGGCACACGGGCGCCGGGGGCGCGCCTGGAAGGATCCGTTCCGGTAATCTTGGGGATTATCTCTCCGCCCTTCTCCACATACACCCAGTCACCCTCGTGAAGGTCCAGCTGGCGCATCTGGTCCTCATTTACCAGAGTGGCGCGGCGCACCATCGTACCGGAGATGAATACCGGTTCCAGATTGGCGACCGGAGTCACCGCACCTGTACGGCCTACCTGGTAGTCTATGCTCAGCACAGGCGTGAGCGCCTGTTCGGCCTTGAACTTATAGGCCACGGCCCAGCGGGGGCTCTTGGCAGTATATCCAAGCTGGCGCTGGAAGGCCAGCTCGTTAATCTTCAATACGATTCCGTCGGTAGGGAAGGGCAGCTGCTTGCGGGCGGTATCCCAGTGGCCGATGAATTCTTCCACCTCTGCTATACCCCGGCACAGGCGCCGGTGCTCCGATACGGGAAGTCCCCAGGATTCGGCAGCACGAAGGGCTTCGTCGTGGGTGGGGAAATCCACCTGACCGGCGGGGATGTGATAGAGAGTGCACATAAGGCCGCGGCGGGCAACCTCGGCGCTGTCCTGAAGTTTGAGCGAACCTGAAGCAGCATTCCGCGGATTGGCGAAAGGGGCCTCTTCGCTTTCCTCCCTCTCCCTGTTGAGCCGGTCGAAGGATTCGTAGGGCATAAGGATTTCTCCCCTTATCTCGAATTCATCGGGATAGCCGCTCCCTTTAAGGCGGTGGGGGATGTTGGAAATACGGAGGGCATTAGCGGTGACATCGTCACCCACTACTCCGTCGCCACGTGTAAGCGCCTGTACCAGAACGCCTTTACGGTAGGTAAGGCAGATTGCGGTACCGTCAAACTTAAGTTCGCAGCACCAGTCGAAAGCCTGGTTCAGGGACTTTTCCGCCCTGGCAGCGAATTCTTCCACTTCCGTAATGGAATAGGTATTTGCAAGGGAAAGCATCGGATACTTGTGGGCAACCTTTGCAAAACCCGCCTCCGAATCACTGCCCACACGGCGGGTGGGGGAATCGGGGGCGGCGAACTCGGGGAAATCGGCCTCAAGGGACTCCAGTTCGTGCATAAGCATATCAAACTCGTAGTCCGAGATAACGGGGGCGTTCTCCACATAGTAAAGGCGGCTGTTCTCACGCAGGATCCGTGTGAGTTCTTCTATCCGCTTTTGTGCTATAATTCTGTCCATCCAAATGCCCGTGCGCGCATATGCGCAAACATAGAATACAAAAATAACAAATTTCTTTGTAAATCACGAATTTTTCCATACTTTTGCGAGGATGTAAAACTATGAAAGCGATCCGTAAATTGCTGATAATATTTGCGGTTCTCGCTTCTGTTCCCCTCCACGCACAGCGATGGAGCATCTCGACCAACGCTGTGGATTGGGCGGATTTGGGGACCCTTAATGCCGAAGCCTCCTATGCCTTCGGCCGTCATTTTAGTGTACACGCGGGTGCGCGCTATAACCCGTGGACGTACAATCCCGGTAACGAAAATGAACAAGTCCAGCGCCGCCAGCGCAGTTTTGCGGCGGGACTCAGATACTGGCCCTGGCACGTGTATGCCGGCTGGTGGGTTTCCACCAAAGGGCAGTACCAGGAGTACAACCGGGGCGGCCTCCAGGACCGTCAGACCGAAGAGGGCGATGCCTACGGAGGAGCCCTGTCGGCCGGTTACAGCTGGATGCTCTCACCCCACGTGAACCTCGAATTCGGTGCCGGAGTATGGGCAGGGTCCACAAAATATAAAGTATATGCCTGCCCTGTCTGCGGCAGGATAGTGGACCAGGGCAACAAGTTCTTCATCCTTCCCACAGACCTTTCCATTTCGCTCGTCCTGGTCTTATGAAACGGCATTCCAGCTATATCCTGGCGGCAATTGTGCTTGTCCTTCTTGCAGCGGCCTGCGCTTCCCAGCGCAAGCTTTCCAGCATAAGGGGCAATTCCGTCGGAGCGGGGCTCAGGCTGTCGCGGGAAGAAAGCTCGCTTCCGGAACTGTCCAACCAGACCGAACGCCGCAGGGACACGCTGAAGGTACAGGACCTGGACGGTAAGGAAGTGCTTATAATGCGCGCCATCAAGGATGAGTCCACCGGTGAGATGGTGGCTACAGAAGTACTTGACGCAGCGGTGGTTACCGCCCGTTTCAGAAATGTAGCCGAACGCCGCGGCGAGGTAGATATCGAGTTCCAGGTAATAGTGTCCGACTCACTGCAGGACCGCAAGTGGCAGCTGCGCTTCTACCCCCGTATGTACGTGCTTGCCGACACCCTCGAGCTGGATCCCATCCTGATCACCGGCGACGAGTTCCGCCGCAACCAGGTGAGGGGCTACCAGCGTTACGAGAACTTCCTGGCATCCATCGCCAAGGACAGCTCCAAATTCATCGACACCCGTTCCCTGGAGGTTTTCCTGGAAAGGAACCTTCCCCAGCTGTACCGCTTCAAGGAGGACACTTCCGTAGTAACGGAGGCGCAGTTTGCATCGGCCTTCGGGGTAACTGAACAGGAGGCCCTGCAGCACTACACGAACAAGATGCGGAAGCGCTGGAACGCGATGAAGGTGAAGAGCAAGGACCGTATGTTCCGCCGCTACGTGAAAACTCCCATCCAGGAGGGTATACGCCTGGATACCGTGATTGCAGGGGCAAACGGGGACTTCATTTACAACTATCTCCAGACCATCCATACGAGGCCCAAGCTGCGCAAGGTGGACGTGGTCCTTCAGGGAGAGATCCGGGACGGGCTTAACACCAAGCTCTACGACATTCCGCCAAGTCCTCCGCTCACTTTCTACATCAGTTCAGTAAGCGCCTTCGTGGACGACACGGAGCGTTACAAGCTGAAGATAATAGAACGCCGGGCCGAGGCCAACACCGCATACAGGGTGGCCTTCGCCACGGGTAAATCGGCCATAGACGTCAAACTCGGAGACAATCAGAACGAGATGCAGCGCATCCGTGAAAACCTGCGCTCGCTTATGCAGAACGAGGTTTTTGACCTCGACTCCATAGTGGTGACCGCATCCTGTTCGCCGGAAGGTTCCTACCAGGCCAATGAGAAACTGGCCCAAGCCCGTTCCGAGTCGGTTACCGAGCATTTCCGTCGCTACATCCGCCATTACCGCGACTCGATAGAGAGGGAGAGGGGCTTTATGGTTGACGAGGAAGGCAATATCGTCCACGCCGAAAAGGTTCCGGACATCCCCTTCACCGCCCGTTCCAACGCCGAGGACTGGGAAGGGCTCTACAGCCTTGTCCAGGCCGATACCCTGCTGTCCGAAAAACTTAAGGAGCAGCTGGAAAAGAACTCCTTCCGCAAGACTCCGCCGGACGAGAGGGAAGGGAAGCTGCGCAAGCAGGAAGGCTATGCCTATATCAAGGAGAGCCTGTATCCGCTGCTCCGCACCGTGAAATTCGACTTCTTCCTCCACCGGAAAGGAATGGTGAAGGATACCATACATACCACTGTCCTGGATACCACCTATATGGACGGTGTCCAGGCCATAAGGGACCACGACTATGAGCTTGCGATAAGCCTGCTTAGGCCCTACAACGACTTCAATACCGCCGTGGCCTACCTTTCAATGGACTACAACGCATCGGCCAGGGCCATCCTGGAAAAGATGGAGCGCAGTCCTATGGTAAACTATATGCTGGCCATACTCTATTCCCGCGACGGCGACGACCAGAACGCCGTACAGTGCTACTACACCGCCTGCCAGCAGGACCAGTCCTACGTGTTCCGAGGCAATCTGGACCCTGAAATATCGGCCCTCATCAAGCGTTACAACCTTAACGCCGAGCCCGAAGACGACCTTGATTCTTATTATTAATCAAATATTTAACTTTTTAACATCCAACATTATGAAAAAGTCCATTTATGTAGCAGCAGCAGTCCTCGCACTGGCCGCCTGCACCAAGGAAAGCCCTCAGCTTCCCGCAGTTGACAACACCCCCCGCGTAGAGGTAGATTTCTGCATCGAAGGCACCGGCACCCGTGTCACCAACGTAGATCCCGCCAATGAAGTGGCCGTGAACTACATCCAGATCTTCTCCTTCAATGCCGACGGTACCCACGACGCCCACTCCGAGCGCAAGGACATCGCGGCGGTAGGGCAGAGGACCGTCACCCTGGCCTGCGCCTACGGTCCCAAGCGCGTATATGCCCTGGTGAACGCCCCCGCAATCACCGCCGACCTCAGCGAACAGCAGTTCCTGAACACCAGCTCCAACCTTACCAACAACACCTACAGCGCTTTCGTAATGGTTGGCCTCACCAACATCAACGTGGACGACAGCACCCGCAAGTCGCAGGTAGTCATTACTGTAAAGCGTCTGGTGGCAAAGGTCGTGATCCAGAAGATCACCCGCAACTTCGAGGGCGACTTCGACAGCTTCCGCCTGGAAGGCCTGAGCCTCAAGCACGTTGCCGGCAACACCAACTACGGCCTCACCGCTACCCCCACCGTTTGGTACAATGACATCCAGAACCACCGTGTGAACACCACCGGAAACGGCTCCAACCACACCTACGACCGTACCGACGCCGCAGTCGTGAACATGATCTCCAACTACGGAATCGGAGCATCCCTTGCAAACGGAGCCGTCTACGATACCGAGCATGCCTTCTACTGCTACCCCAACGACAACATCCTCAAATACACCCTGCTTACCGTAGAGGTGAACTACGACGTGAACACCGGCACCACCTGGCGTCCCACCATCACCACCTACCAGCGCTACTATCCCATCCAGATTCCCGTAGAGATAGAAGCCAACAAGGTGTACACCATCACCAACCTCATCCTCAACCGTATAGGCGGTGAGAAGGACGACGCCGACGAAATCATCTTCGAGGTGGAAGTGGCCGACTGGGAAGTGGGCCTTGAATGGGAAGTCGAATACTAGTACTGCGCTTTTTTCGGTCTGAACTGTGATTCACACGCACCGGAATAGGCTTTATGCGCTGCTGACGGCATTTGCCGCCGGCCTCACGCTGCTTTCCTGCTCCGTCAAGGAGAACAGGCGGGACTGCCCCACCTGGCTCACCCTGGACGTAAGCCGGTGCGAAAGCCGCGCCGAGGTCCTTTCCGTGCGTGCATTCACCCCCCAGGCCAAACTCTTCAGCGATACCCTGAGAGTTGCACACTATATAGATTCGCTGGTATTTGAAAAGGAAATCCCGCGCGAGGAAGTAATCCTCACGTACTGGAACGGCCTGTACCACAACGCCCGCTGGAGCGGAGACATACTGAGGGTACCCGCCGGAATGCAGGTAGACAGCCTGTACGCCGGAAGAGACCATCTGTATATGGCTCCCGACCAGGACGAATACAAGGCCTTCGCCCATCTGGAGAAGCAGTTTATGACCCTGACGATACGCTTCGGCGATTCAGGCGGCCTGGAGACAATCACCTCCTTCAGCTGCGACTACAACGCCTTCTCCATCAAGGACTTTGCACCTGTGAAAGGAAACTATTCCGTAATGCCGGAAGCCCTGGGGGCAGGGGAGTACAAGGTGAGGATTCCACGCCAGGGCGACGACTGCTCCATACAGCTTTCCTTCTCCATCCAGCAGAGTTCCTACAAGGACGGCTACAGGCTCACCCTTTCGGAAGCCCTGAGGGCCCTGTCCTACGACTGGAACGACCCCGAGCTCAAGGATGCCACGCTTACCATAGCGTCGTCCAGCTTCGTGGTCCAGGTCCAGGACTGGGACAATGTCTATATAGGAGAGGTCGTATACGGAGGACGATACGAAGACCTGATTAAAGAATGAGGAAATTCCGCTTCATAACGCTTGTGCTTGTGACGCTGCTCTCCTGGAGCTGCGCACGCGAAGCGTTCGGTCCGGAAACGACCTTGCAGGAGCAGGGCCGTAATGTCCTCATTCGCTTCGACTTCGCCCAGGCTACCAGAAGTTCCGCTTTCAGTGACTCTGAGACCTCGTCCATAAGCAGCATCCAGTTGCTTGCCTACCGCGACGGACAGTTTGCGGCCAGCGCCTTCACAGACGGAGCCGCCGCTGCCGAACCCGGAATCTATGTACCTGCAGGATACAGCTACAACTTCTACCTGCTGGCCAATGCCGCCGAGCTTGACAGTTCCGTCATACCGGCCGATGAAAGGGCCCTTCAAGGCCTCAGGGTACAGCTGCCTCAAAGCGGGGCCCTTATGCCGATGAGCGCCTCCGTAAGGGGCGTCCAGGTAAAGGGAGGAGCGCCGCAGCGCGTTGCAGTAAGCCTTGTGAGGATGATGGCAAGAGTGCGCCTGAAGCTGGATGCATCGGCCCTGCCAGGCCTGAGGATAAGCTCTGTACAGCTGAGGCAGGCGGCAGCCGACTATACGCCTTGGGCTCAGAGATCAGCGGCAACTTCGGCCTTCGACTTCGACAGCGCAAGCGCCTCCGACCTTGCCCTCCTGAACTCCGGCGAAAGCGCAGACTTCTATGTCCTCGAAAACTGCCGCGGCACCCTGCTGCCGGGCAATACCGACCACTGGGCCAAGATACCTCAGGCCATCGGCTCGGATCCGCTGTGCACATATATAGAGGTAGGCGCAGTGTTCGAGGGTAACGCCAAGTACAGCGGAGAAGTGACCTACCGCCTGTACCTGGGCCAGGACGCCACCACCAACTTCGACATCCTGCGCAATCAGGATATGCTTATTACAATGCGCCTGAGCGAAGACGGACTGCAGAAGGGGATAGACTGGAAGGTAGATGTTTCAGGACTTGATACCGGCGAAGATCCGGAGTATCCGGAAGGCGACCTGTATATGGCCCAGAAGGGTATGGTCAAGGCCGGATCGGCCAGCTTCGAAGCCTTCACACTGGATACCGGCCAGACCGCAGACGTACACGAAAACGGCATCCTGAGGGTATACAGGCAGGGTCGCGACCTGGTCTATGACGCGATAGGCCCCGGTTCGGCAACCATAAGCATAGAAGTAAGGGACGCCCTCGGCCGTATGGAAATCAAGGAAGTTCCGGTGACCGTTTATGCCCCGGCCCTGAGTATAGGTGACATCGCTCCCGTTTATCTGCACCCCGACGGAAGGGCATCGGCCCCGCGCACACTCGCTTACCTTGACGCCGACGGTATGCCGATGGATGAATCGGCCTTCGATCCTGTGCTCTACGCCCAGCTGCTTAAGCCTTCGGTGCAAAGCGAAGTGCTGGAAAGCTGTTTCGAGCTTGACGGAGACCTCTCGGCCTGGCTGAATGACATCCCGGACACCCTAGGCGATGATGCCCTTGTGGCAAGGCTGAGCGCAAGTGCCCCTTCGGCCGCCATCAGCCCCGTGACGCTGGAATTCTACACCGGCGATCCTTATCCCGCCGGCGGCAGCTTCACCGTTGAGGAGCGTTCGCTGATAAGTATGGCCGATACCCCCTGGAACATACCTATCGGCAATATTGAGGGCTATGATCCCCAGAGTATGAGCATAGGTCTGGGCTATGACGGCGACGAGTGCAGCGTGACTTATTCAGAAGGCAGCGTATCCGTCCTGTGGCCGCTGGCCTCAAGGGACGACGTGAAACTGCCCAAATCCCGTGAAACCCTGCGCGGAACAGTCGTGAACCGCCATTCCTCAAGGAGTTGGACTTCTCCTTCGGAATGGACTTTGGATGTTTCGGTTCACCTGAGCGTAGGCGGGGAAGTGTTCTTTATGGGCGGCAGCCGGACCAATCCTCTGAACTACGGCGTACGCGCGGTCTGGGGCCACGACAGCGTGCACGACGACATGGAATCGCCTCTGGTAGACATCGAATTCAACCTGGTGGCCGCCCGGGCCGATGCCGGAGGCTACTATCCTACGGGCCTGTATGCCCAGCTGTACCGCCTGAGCCGCGAGACCGGCTATCCTTCCGGCCCGGACGACGACGCATGGTACGGCGCCAACCAGCCCGAGTTTGACATAGTGCAGATAGACCAGGACAACGAGGCTCATCCCGTGCCCGCAGGCCTGCCTTATACCATAATCCACGACGGCTACCGCCTGGTAATACACCACTACATTGAAATATCGCCTGGATCAGGCGGTTGGCTGGGCCGATAATTCAAGAAATATAGCTATATTTGTATGATATTTCGGAAACAAAGTTTTAACTAACATACCAACAATGAAAGATTCCATTATCATCCTCTGCGGAGGCGGCCCTGCACCGGGCATGAACACCGTCGTGTTTTCTGTAGCCAAGACTTTCCTTTCCAACGGATACCGCGTAATCGGCCTTCACGGCGGTTACAGCGGCCTGTTCAGCAAGGCTCCCCGTACCGAGGACATCGACTTCTTCAAGGCAGACGCCTACTTCAACAGGGGAGGCAGCTACCTTCAGATGAGCCGCTTCAAACCTACCGACAAGGACTTTGAGGAAAACTTCAACCTGGACCTGTTCCAGAGCAACAACATCAAGCTTCTGGTAACCGTAGGCGGCGACGACACCGCCTCCACCGCAAACCGCATTGCGAAGTTCCTGGAAGCCAAGCATTATCCCATCAGGAACATCCACGTTCCCAAGACCATCGACAACGACCTCCCTCTGCCCGAGAACGCCCCCACCTTCGGCTTCAATTCGGCAAAGAACGAGGGCGCACACCTGGCCCGCACCGTGTATGAGGACGCCCGCACCAGCGGCAACTGGCTCATCATCAGCGCCATGGGCCGCAGCGCCGGTCACCTTGCCCTCGGAATTGGCGAGGCTACCCACTGCCCGATGACCATCATCCCCGAGATGTTCAACAAGACGGAGATCACCCTTGACAAGATAGTGCGCCTGGCCCTTTCCGCCATCATCAAGCGCAACATCCTGGGCATCCCTTACGGCACCGTAGTGGTGGCCGAAGGCGTTTTCCACGACCTGGATCCCCAGGAAATCAAGAATGCCGGCGTTTCCATGACCTACGACGAGCACGGCCACCCCGAGCTGGGCAAAATCTCCAAGGCCGTCCTGTTCAACGACATACTCGAGAAGGAGTTCAAGAAGATCGGCCTGAAGGTAAAGACCCGTCCGGTGGAAATCGGCTACGACGTCCGCTGCCAGGATCCCATCGCCTTCGACCTTACCTACTGCTCCGAGCTCGCTATGGGCGCCTATGAGCTCTTCTCCAAGGGCGAGACCGGCTGTATGGTCTATGTGGATGCCTTCGGCACCGCACATCCGCTGTACCTGAAGGACCTGCAGGGCCCCGACGGCAAGATCCCTCCGCGCCGCGTCGCCATCGAAGGCGGTACCGCGCAGAACTACTTCAACCACATCTGCCACTTCATTGGCGAGGCCGATTATGAGGCTGCCAAAAAGTATGTGGCCGATCCTGCCGCCTACGACTTCCGCAAGATCCTGAACTGGTAGGAATACTATGAAATCTGTATTCCGCCTTCTGGCCCCGCTGGCCATATCGGCCCTGCTCGCTGCCTCCTGCGGCAAGCAGGAACTGATTCCCGGGGAAGGAGGCGGAATACCTGATTCAGAGACCGCTCCGGAAGGCCCCGGGGCCGGCGAAGGCGAAGGCGGCAACGAGGAAGACGAAAAACCCTCGGGGCCCGTAATCCCTCCCGACCTCGAATCCCTTGCAAAAGTATATATAGACACCCCGGGAAAGGTGGACATTACCAGCAAGACCCGCTGGGTGGAACTGTGCACCATACGGATAGAGGGAGACGGAGAAGAGGTCCTGTACCAGGACGACAGCCTGATGATCCGGGGAAGGGGAAACTCCACCTGGAGCCGGCCCAAGAAGCCCTACTATTTCAAGCTGGACCATAAAGCCGACTTCCTGGGAACCGGAAAAAGCCACCGCTGGGTACTGCTGGCCAACTGGATGGACCGCACCCTGCTGCGTAACGACGTAGCCTTTGAAGCGGCCCGCAGGACCTCCCTGGACTGGACTCCAAGCGGGGAGTTCGTGGAACTGTACCTGAACGGGCAGCACAAGGGAAACTACTGGCTGGGAGAGAAGATCCGTAACGAAGGCTCCAAGTTCGAGGCCGATTTCCTCTACACCATGGACACCAGCGACGGCACCTCGGTAACGGCCTACGGCACCGACGGACCGGACTTTTTCACCAGCTACGGGCGCATGGTGAATTCCAACCGCAACGGAATGCCCATAGAAATAAAGGCCCCCGAATTCGACGATTTCGACAGCGAGGCCGATTTCCTTTCCCTGTCCCTGAATCCACTCAAATCCCAGCTCTCCGTCATAGAGACCGCCATTTACCAGGGCGGGAACTGGCAGGAACTGCTGGACGTGGACAGTTTCTGCGACTGGTACCTGGTGCACGAGCTGTGCTACAACATGGAGCCCAACCACCCCAAGAGCTGTTTTGCCCATATACGTGACGGGAAACTGTATGCCGGTCCGGTCTGGGACTTCGACTGGCTCACTTTCACCCCCGCCAACGTGGACAACACCCGCTGGAACCGCTCCAGGCTGGACATGAGCGGCTGCTGGTATTTCGGGAGCGTAAACGGTCGCAGCGGCCTCTGGGGCAAGAGCGAGTTCAAGGCCCGCCTGAAAGAGCGCTGGGCCGCCCTCAAGCCCGGCTTCGAGACTCTTCCCGAATACATAGACCGCCGGGCCGACCGTATCCGCAGCTCCGAAGCCGTGAACCACGAAATGTGGCCGTGCTATCCCAATTCCATGTCGGAGGACGGAACCCGCATGGTCAACCACGACGAGCAGCTGTCGTTCCAGGATGCGGTAAACCGTATGAAAAGCGCCCTTACCGCCCGTATCCAGGCAATGGACAGCGCAATTTCAGCCCTATGAAGCAAATTGTCTATCAACTGCTTCCTCGCCTTGTCGGAAAGGGGAAGTTCTCCTCCATAGATGCCGGCTACCTCCAGGGTCTAAGGCAGATGGGAGTGGACACAGTCTGGTACACAGGAATAATACGCCACGCCACCTCCTCCAGCGAGAAAGTGGTGAAGGGGGATGCAGGTTCGCCCTACGCCATAACGGACTATTACGACGTAAATCCCTACCTTGCCGATAATCCCGACAACAGGATGAAGGAGTTCGAGCAGCTACTCGAGCGCACCCACCAGGCCGGGCTCAGGCTCCTGATAGACTTTGTCCCCAACCACGTGGCCAGGGAATACCGTTCCCGCGTAAGGCCTTCCATAGGCGAAAACGACAACACCGCCGTGCACTGGGACAGCGAGAACGACTTCTTCTACTATCCCGGCGAGCAGCTCCGCCTTCCCGTTCCCTGCGGGGGATACAGCGAATTCCCTGCAAGGGCCTCGGGAAACGCTTTCACCAGTTCTCCCGGGATAAACGACTGGTGGGAAACCGTCAAACTGAACTACTGCGACTTCCACACCCATACCTGGGACAAGATGTTCGACATAGTGAACTTCTGGGCCCGCAAGGGCGTGGACGGCTTCCGCTGCGATATGGTGGAACTTGTCCCTCCGGACTTCTTCAAATGGCTTATCGGCCGTATTAAGGTGGATTTTCCCCAGCTCATCTTCGTTGCCGAGGTTTACCAGAAGGAACGCTATAGGGAATACGTCCAGGATGTAGGCTTCGACCTTCTGTACGACAAGTCCGGACTCTACGATATCCTTCGAGCGGTGAGCTGCAGCGGGGCATCGGCCCGGGAGATAAGCTGGAACTGGCAGTCCCTCGGGGACCTGCAGCCCAATATGCTCAATTTCCTTGAGAACCACGACGAGCAGCGCATCGCATCCGACTTCTTCGCCGGATCGGCCCAGGCGGGATATGCCGCGCTTGCAGTGTCTCTGCTTCTGAACACTGCTCCATTTATGCTCTACTTCGGCCAGGAGGCAGGGGAAAGAGGTATGCAGGCCGAAGGTTTCAGCGGCCTGGACGGACGGACCTCCATCTTTGACTGGTGCCGCGTTCCAGCCGTCGATGCCCTCTACGGGGGAAAACTGGACGAAGATGCCCGCAGCGTCCTGGAACGTTATAAGGAAGTGCTGGCCCTTGCCTGTACTCCGGCCTTCCGTGAAGGCAGGACGTTCGACCTTTGCTACTGTCAGGAACCCGCATATTTCAATCCCGACCGCCATTTCGCCTGGCTCCGCAGCGACGGGAATAGGAGCTGGCTAATCGTGTCCAACTTCGGCCCCAAGGCCGATATCTCCGTGCGCATCCCGCAGGAGGCCCTGGATTATCTTGGGATAAGGCCGGAACAGAGGTCTTACACGCTCACCGTCGATGAGCGCGATTTCGGTATAACGGAAGTAAAATAAAGGCTACAATACGCTGCGGCGGCGGAATTCGGCCAGAGTTACGGCTGTGGCTATGGCGGCGTTGAGCGACTCGGAGCCGGGATCGTCGGCGGGATAGGGAGGTATGTACAGACGGTCGCTGACGCAGGCTGCCACTTCCTTGGAGATACCCCTGGATTCGTTACCCGTAACTATCACGGAAGCCGCCCCATTTCCGGTCTCAATCGGCCTGGAATAGAGATTCTCCCCATCCAGGAAGGTTCCGTATACATAACCGCCGGAGGCCCTCACTTCACGGCAGAAAGAGGGAAGATCGGCCTGGAAAACCTTTACTCTGAAAATGGCTCCCATACTTGCCTGCACCACCTTGGGATTGTAGAGTTCCACGGTGTCCGGGGAGCAGTAGACGGCATCGGCGCCGAACCAGTCGGCAATTCTGAGGATGGTGCCCAGATTCCCCGGGTCACGTATTCCGTCAAGGGCCAGGAAAAGGCCCCTGGCAGGGATTTCAAGTTTGGAAGGCAGGGGACGCTGGTGAAGTACCGCAAGTGCCGGGGAAGGGGAGGAAAGCCCCGTCATACGGGCCATAGCAGCCTTTCCGATTTCTTCCTCACGGTAAAGCCTGTAAAGTGAGAAGCCGGAGCGGAGGGCTTCCTCCACCATTTTCTCACCCTCTACTACAAAGAGGCCGCTGGAGTCACGGAATTTCTTCTGTGACAGGGACTTGACTTCCTTTATTTCGGCCGCCGTGAGCATAGTCTCAATAACCCAGGAGCTTAAGCATAGACTCGGCGCTCTGCTCGGGAGCGAAAACCTTGGTGGACAGTTCTCCGTCCTTGCCACGGTCTATGAGGATGTGCTTGGGCGAAGGCATAAGGCAGTGCTTGATGCCGCCGTAGCCGGAAATGGCCTCCTGATAGGCTCCGGTATGGAAGAAGCCGATATACAGGTTCTCCCTGCGGCTGCGTATGGTGGGAAGGAAGATGGCGTTGGCGTGATAGTCGGCGTTGTAGAAGTCCTGGCTGTCGCAGGTAAGGCCGCCCAGGAATACCCGCTGATACTCGTCGTTCCACTTGTTGATGGGAAGCAGGATGAAGCGCTGGTTAAGGCCCCAGGTGTCCGGGAGGCAGGTCATAAAGCTGTTGTCTATCATATACCACTTCTCGCGGTCGTTCTGCTGCTTTATGTCCAGGATCTTGAAAATGGTGGCGCCGCTTTCTCCCACGGTGAAGCTTCCGAACTCGGTGAAGATATTGGGTTCCTTCACTCCCATCGCATTGCAGTTCACCTTGATCTGGTTTATGATTTCCTCCACCATATACTCATAGTCGAAGTCCATTGCCAGGGAAGTCTTGTTGGGGAGGCCTCCGCCTATGTTAAGGCTGTCCAGATCGGGGCATATGGCCTTGAGCTCACAGTACACCTTGACGCACTTGGAAAGCTCGTTCCAGTAGTATGCGGTGTCGCGTATGCCCGTATTGATGAAGAAATGGAGCATCTTCAGGCGGAAATTGGGATACTTTGCGATATTGTCCTTGTAGAAACGGACTATGTCGCTGTAGCGTATTCCCAGACGCGAGGTATAGAAATCGAAGTTGGGCTCTTCTTCAGAGGCGATGCGGATACCCAGCATAGTGGGTTCTTCGATAAGCGAGGCAAGGTCGTCGAATTCGTTCTTGTTGTCCAGCACGGGGATTATGCGGGACCAGCCCTCGTGACGCAGCGTGGCTATGTTCTCCACATACTGGGGCCTCTTGAAGCCGTTGCATATCACGTAGGTATTCTCCTTGTCCACCGAACCGTCCTTCTGCAGGGCCCTCATCAGGTCCAGGTCATAGGCCGATGAAGTCTCGAGATGGATGTCGTTCCTCAGAGCCTCGTGAAGCACGAAGGAGAACTGCGAACTCTTGGTGCAGTAGCTGTAGTAATACTCTCCCTGGTAATCGGCCTTGGCCATTGCGACCTTGAACAGGCGTTTGGCCCTCTGGATCTGCTGTGATATCTTGGGAAGGTAGCTAATCTTGAGCGGAGTACCATACTTTTCTATGATCTCCATAAGGTCGATATCGTTGAACATCAGATTCCCGTCAACCACCATAAATTCGTCCTGGGGGAAGTCGAAGGTCTGTTCTACAAGGTCGATGTATTTATTTTTCATCAGCAGGAAGTTTTAACGTGCAAAGATAAGTAAAAAAGTGTTACATTTGTAAGAATGAAACGGCCGATTGTCATATTCCTGATTTTGCCTGCCCTCATTTTGCAGGCTTGTTCGGCCACGCGGTCCCTCTATGACGGGCAGTACCTCCTGAGCCGCAACAGCGTGAAGGTGGACGACAGCTCTTTCCCATCCGGAGAACTCAACTCCTACATACGGCAAAGGCCCAACAGCACCCTGCTTGGAATCAACCCCCGGCTTGCAATGTACAGCTGGGCCGGCCACAGTGACAGCGGTTTCGCGCGTTTCCTCAGGAAGATAGGGGAGGCCCCGGTTGTTTACGACCCCGTAAAGGTGGACGAAAGCATAGAGAACATCGAGAACCACCTCCAGTATATCGGCTATTACGGTTCCCAGGTGGAAAGCCGTATCAGCGTTAAGCGCAGAAAGGTCCAGGTGACCTACTACGTGAGCCTTGGCAAACAGTTCAATATCAGCCGGATAGACTACGACCTTCCGGAATATGGCAGCTTTGCTCCGGACTTCCGCAAGGCCCTTGAGGGCAGTAAGGTAAAAAGCGGCGACATCCTTGCCGAAAAGGCTCTTGAGGAGGAAGCCGAACGCAGTTCCCAGATAATGCGCAATATGGGCTATTTCGACTTCAACAAGCGTTTCTACGCCTTCGAGGCCGATACCCTGAGCTCCGACGGCAAAGCCGCCCTTACCCTCCATCTGAGGGACTATGCCCTGGGCGACAGCCCCGAGAACGCCGAGCCCCACCTTAAATACACGATAGGGGAGGTTAACATATCCCACCCTGAACGCCTGAAGATAAGGCCGGCCGTGCTGGAGAACCTGAACACCCTGCGCCCCGGTCAGCTTTTCAGGGAGAACGACGTAAATACCACCTATTCCCGCCTTTCCAACCTTGGAATGCTCTCGGGCGTGAACGTAGCGATGAAGGCCGATGGGGACCGCGTAAATACCGACATAAGCCTTCAGGGGGCCGCAATGCAGGGTTTCAAGACCAATCTTGAAGCTTCTGTCAACTCCACCGCCCTGATAGGCATATCCCCGCAGTTCTCCTATTTCCACAAGAACCTTTTCCACGGAGGGGAGCTCCTGAATATCGGCATTAAGGGGAACTTCCAGTTCCGTCCAGGCAACGACGCCGCATATTCCACCGAGGTAAGCCTTACCTCCAGCCTCCGTTTTCCCCAGGCCCTCGGCCTTCCCAACCGTCTGTTCAAGGGCCCGAACATCCCGCAGACGGACCTGAGCCTTTCTTTCAACTACCAGGACAGGCCTGAATTCCGCCGCACGATGATTTCCACGGCATTCACCTACACGGGCCGCCTGGGGAAGCGTTTCCGCTACCTCTTCTCACCCATACAGATGAATATGGTGCGGATGTTCGACATTAACGAAGACTTCCTGATAAACGTGATGGTCCGTAATCCCTTCCTGTACAGTATGTACACGGACCACTTCGATATGGGCATAGGCGGCACCCTGTACTATTCGACGGATTTCAGCACGGTCCCTGCCGGGAGCTACCGCAACTGGCGTCTGGACTACGACGTTTCCGGTAACTTCCTGAGCCTGTTCAACAAGCTGATGAAGTTCAACGAAACCACAGGGGAGTTCCTCATCTGGAATACCCCGTACTCACAATACGTAAGGCTGCTGCTCTCCCGCAGCCAGGCTATACGCTTAGGCCGCGAAGGAAAGCAGGCCATCGCATTCCGCCTGCTGGCCGGCTTCGGCTATGGCTACGGGAACTCCGTCATCCTGCCTTTCGAAAAGCAGTTCTACGCCGGCGGAGCCAATTCGATGAGAGGCTGGCAGTCCCGCACCCTTGGTCCTGGAACCGCAGAAAACGACTCCTTCTTTGCTATCCCTTCCCAGACGGGCGAGTGTCGCCTGGAAGCCAATCTGGAGTACCGTTTCCCCATTATCTGGAAGTTCGAAGGAGCTCTCTTTGCCGATGCCGGCAATATCTGGGACGTTTCCGATATGGGCGTCGAAGGCGGCCAGATCACCCTTTCCAACCTGAAGGAGAGCATAGCGCTTGACTGGGGTCTGGGACTGCGCCTGAATATGAACTTCATCCTGCTGCGTCTGGATGCAGGTATAAAGCTTCACGACCCCGCCAAAGCAGCCGGTTCGCGCTGGGTTACGCCTGACAGGTGGTTCAGGGACAATAATATCTCCGTCCACTTCGGCGTAGGTTATCCTTTCTAAAGGGGATTATTTCTTTCCGTAATACTTGGGCCAGCAGGCCTCAAGATAGGCCTTCAGAGGGGCCTCGTGCCTGTTGTCCTGAGGCTCGTACAGAACGGTGCCCTTTATCTTCTCGGGCAGGAATTCCATATCGGCAAAATGTCCGGGATAATCGTGGGCATACTTGTATCCGTCGCTGTATCCAAGCTCTTCCATCAGCTTGGTAGGAGCGTTCCGGATGGGGAGGGGAACGCTCAGGTCGCCAGTCTCGCGCACCAGGGCAAGGGCCTTCTCAATTCCCATATATGAGGCATTGCTCTTTGGCGATGAGGCCAGATAGACGGTGGTTTCGGCAAGGGGGATGCGGCCTTCGGGCATACCTATCTTGGACACGACCTCGAAGCAGGCGTTCGCCAGCAGAAGGGCATTCGGATTTGCCAGACCCACATCTTCGGAGGCGCTCAGGCAGAGCCTCCTGGCTATGAAAAGAGGGTCCTCGCCGCCTTCTATCATCCTTGCAAGGTAGTACAGGGCGGCATTGGGATCGGAACCCCTTATGCTCTTTATAAAGGCCGATATGATATCGTAGTGCATCTCGCCGTCCTTGTCGTAACGGGCGCTGTTTTCCTGCACTATGCTGCATACCGTGTCATTGTCTATGACGATGGGGGAGTCTCCGGCTCGGGAGTCCACGACCATCTCCAGAAGGTTCAGCAGCCTCCGGGCATCGCCTCCGCTCAGGCGCATCAGGGCCTCGGTCTCCTTCAGCTCCACATTGCGGTGCTTAAGTATCACATCCTCCTTCAGGGCCCTGTCCAGCAACGCCTTAAGGTCTTCCACATCAAGCGATTTGAGCACGAATACCTGGCAGCGGGAGAGAAGGGGAGTGATAACCTCAAATGAAGGATTCTCGGTAGTTGCACCTATCAGGACTATGGTACCGTTCTCCACGGCCGAAAGCAGGGCGTCCTGCTGGGCCTTGTTGAAACGGTGGATTTCGTCAATGAAGAGTATGGGGGCGCCTTTTCCGCCGAAGAGCGATGAGCCCTTGGCCTTGTCGAAGACCTCGCGCACATCCTTTACCCCGGCAGTAACGGCCGACAGGGTGAAGAACTCGCGGTCCAGGCTCTGGGCAATTATGTGCGCCAGGGTGGTCTTACCGACTCCTGGAGGCCCCCAGAGTATGAAGGAGGAAAGGTTCCCGCTTTCTATCATCTTCCGCAGAACGCAGCCCGGGCCCACAAGATGCTTCTGGCCCACATACTGGTCCAGGGTAGAGGGGCGCATCCTCTCGGGAAGGGGAGGGAGCATCTGGGAAGCGGCACTCATCAGATCTGCTTGCCGAATACGCGGCGGCGGCGTTTGAATTCCTTGCGGTAAAGGTTCCAGATATTCTGGACCTTGGTATTGGTTTCCATCTCGGCATTGGATTCACCGTACTTGAAACCGCCCTTTATCAGGTTGGGAATGAGCTCATTGAACAGCATTGCGTGCACTCCGCGGTTCTGATACTCGGGATCCACCGCTATGAGCATCAGCTCCAGGGCGTCTTCGTGTTTGAAGTACATAGACTTGAGCAGGTGATACCAGCCGAAGGGGAAGATGTAGCCTCCGCCTTTCTGGACTGCGTGGGCCAGGGAAGGCATAGAGATGGCCAGGGCGATGAGTTTTCCCTCGTTGTCCTCCACCAGGGTGACATAACGCAGGTCCAGAAGGCCCAGATAGGTCTTTATATACTGGTCCACGACATCGTCGGGCATCACAGTGAAATCGAAGAGCGAGCAGTAGGTCCTGTTGATAAGGTCAAAGATCTTGCGGCCGTAATCCTGCTTCTTGATCTGCTTCTTGCTAACCTTGACCACGTGCAGGCCATAACGCTCCGAAATGAGGTTGGCGGCGCGGCTAACCTTGTCCGGGACAGCATCGGGGACGTATATGCGGTACTCCAGCCAGTCGTTGATCTTCTCCATACCCATAGCCTCGAAATGCTCTCCGTAATAGGGATAATTGTATTTGAGCATAAAGGAGGATATGTCGTCGAAGCCCTCAACCACACAGCCCTCGTTGTCAAAATCGGTAAAGCCCAGGGGACCGGCCAGGGAAGTCATTCCGTTGGAACGGCCAAAGTCTATGACGGCATCCATAAGGGCCTTGGAAACATCCTTGTCGTCCACGAAATCCATCCAGCCGAAACGCACTTCCTGGTGCTTCCAGTCACGGTTGGCAATCTCGTTGATAATGGCCATTACGCGGCCTACGACTTCGCCTTTCTCATTATAAGCGAGGAATTTGCAGGACTTGGAATAACGTCCCATCGGGTTCTTATCGGGGTCCAGGGCGGTGAGCTCGTCCATATACAGGTTGGGAACGTAATAGGGACAGCCCTTGTACAGCTTTAGCGGGAATTTCACGAAGCGGCGCAATTCCGCACTGGTGGTTACAGGTTCTACACGTACTTTCATAAGTGTTCAAGCTATTAATACAGAATGCAAATTTAGCTATTTTTAAACAAAGAGCCAAACCCCCGGGCCGATAAAAAAGAAGGTGACCGCAGGTCTTCCGACCGGGGTCACCTTCAATGAAAAGTCTTGTCCTACGCTTACTTGGCAGAAGGAGCTACAGTAAACTGGATCTTGCCCTTGTAACCGGCATCGGCATCTACTTCCACGTTGATGGCGATGACAGCCTTCTGTGCGGCGAAGTCAAAATAGACGGAACCATCGGCCTTGCCGTTGATCAGGTCGTTGCCTTCACCGACCTCAAGCTCATAGGCGAACTTGCCGGCGTCCAGGTTGGCCATATCCACCTCACCGTAGAAGACCTCGCCATTTTCGAACTTGAAGATAACGGAGCCGCTGGTGGTGAAACGGATGAAGGAGAGAACATAGCCGTTGAGCTCGGTGGTGTTCTTGATGAGGCCGTTGCTGTTATCGGCCAGATACTTCCAGATAGCGGGAGCATCGAAACCGGCAAAGGAGTGACCTACACCGAGGGAGGAAGGAAGCTGACCGCCGGCTACGGAGATTACAGTCTTTTCCACAACCCACTTGCGGCCCAGGTTCTTGGCACCTTCACCCTCATTGACGGGAACCTTGTTGGTAACGATGGCAACAGCAGAACCGCCCTTAGGCTTGAAGGTAATGGTGAATTCTTCCAGGGAAGCCTTGGAAGGAAGAGCGGGAAGAGCGTTGCCCTTCTTAACCTCTACGATACCGAAGTTGGCGCAGTCGAAAACGGTGGTACCCTCCTCGGCGTTGCCGGAGAGTTCGGCGCAATTGCCTTCCAGGACGTTACCGTTCTTTTCGGTGATGAGGTAGGTCTTGGGGACGTTGTTGGTGACCTCGAAGCTCTGATAAGGGGCAGTCTTGTCGCCAGCCTCATACTTACCGGTAGCCTTGGTCTCTTGCTGTACGGGGAAGGAGGTAGGAACATTGTCATTACCCTTGTTGCAGGCAACTACTGCCAGGGCAGCAAGAGCGATAAAACTAAACTTTTTCATAATGCATTATTTAAAGGTTAAAAAATTCTAGAACAGACGCACGGCCACTGTGAATTTGAGAACGGGCCATACGGGGAGATTCTCCGCAAAGCCCATAATCTGACTGATTTTGCCTACGTTACCCTCTCCGATAACATCCTTGAGGGCATTCACATCGGTGGATTTGATCTGGACACGCTTTGCATCGCCGGTACCGAGGGCAAGATCTGAATAGTCCCAGCCATAGAGGCCGAAGCCGCCGGTGTAGATGGCGCCAAGGTCGAAGCAGAAGTTGACCCTCTTGTTGGGAAGGACGCGGCCCAGGCCGATGCCAACGTAAGGACGCAGCCAGGGCATACTGCTTACGGGAGCGCCCATCTTGATATCCAGGGCCATAGTACCCTCGAGGTCCGTGGTGAGCAGCTCGGAAGGAGCACCCTCGCGGTCCAGGGTGATACCGGTCTTACCGCGGTCGTCGGGACCGAGGGGGAGGGGTTCGACAGTCTGCAGGTGAATGAGGCCTACCTCAGGCTGGAAAGCGAAATATGCGCCTGCAGTGATGCGGAAACCCGAAGATTTCGAAGGATACAGGTCCAGCATTATACGGGCGGCATCCAGGCCAAGGTTGGCCTGTCCGGCGATATCGGCATTGATGTCCCAGGGGTCGCCGTCGGCCTTGCTCATGTTGACATGTACGGCGGGGGAGACATACTTGATCAGGGAAGGGAAGCCCGAAGCATAACCGGCACGAAGCTGGATATGACGGCCGACGGGAAGGGCGATGTCGCCGCCGATTCCGTCAAGGCCTGCACTGATGCCGATTCCAAGGTGATTGAAAAGGTATCTGTCCTTGGAAGGCTTGTTGGTCTTGGCTTTCTTTTCCTTTTTCGAACTGACTGAGGGGGCGGGATCCTCTGCGACGGGAGCTTCCTCGACGGCAGGGGAGGCGGGCTCATCGGCCACTGCTTCCGGAGCGACCTCCACGGGAGCGGGTTCAGTAACTTCGGGGGCGACCTCGGGGGCCGCTACGACAGTTTCCTGAACGGCTACGGAATCGGGGTTTGCGGGGGTAGCGGTGGTATCCACGGCCTGTGCAAAGACGGGGATGGCGATTAGGCTTGAAACAGCCAGAATGAGAATTTTTTTCATACGCCTGAGTTAAGTTTTTACGCTTGCATCAATACATAATACGTACAAATATAGTCATTCTTTCGTTTACTTGTCTCGCAAATGCAAAAAAATCTTGCAAATCAACAATTTTTGTACTTTATTTGCCCCGTGAAATACCTCGAAAACGAGCATACCGATCCTCATCTGAATATGGCCCTGGACGAGTATCTGCTGCAGGACTCAGGCTTTGACGAGCCCCTGTTCTGCCTGTGGCGTAACTCGCCGTCAGTGATTATCGGCCTGAACCAGAGCGCCTTTTCCGAAGTTAACCTTAAATACCTGAAAGACAACAATATAAAGCTTGCAAGGAGGGTGACCGGCGGGGGAGCGGTATATCACGATCTTCAGAATCTGAACTATACGATAAGCGGCCGCAGCCGCAATCTTGAAAGGGATTATCCGGACTATGTCCACGCCGTTGCCGATGCGCTCCGCCGTCTGGGAGTGCCGGCTCAGACCAACGGACGCAATGACATCACCGTAGAAGGCCGGAAGTGTTCGGGGTATGCCAAAAGGGTGTACAAAGACCGCCTCCTGGTTCACGGAACATTAATGTTTAATGTTGATATTCAAGTACTTACAAACGCGCTTGCGGTGCCTGGAAGCAAGGTCCAGTCAAGCGGAATCGAATCCGTAAAAAGCCGTGTGGCCAACCTTAAGGACTATTTTCCGGAATCTTTTACCGTCACGGACCTGAAGGCGCATCTGCAGGAGATACTCGCAGGCCGAGACGCTGCTGTAAGCCTGGACGCAGGAGCCTGGGACGGCATATTCCGGATGAAAGAAGAGAAATTCGGAACTGACGGCTGGATTTACGGGAAATCTCCGGCAACCGCAGTGACACGCACGAAAAAATTCGCCTGCGGCAGTATATCGGCAAATTTCGACATCGTCAAGGGGAAAATCCGGAATCTGAGCTTCGGAGGGGACTTCATCGGCAACGAGAATGCGGAATTTCTTGCCGATGCACTGGAGGGAGCAGGAATTTTGGATTCACAAGGAATTGCGGCGCGAATCAGCAAGGCCGGCGGTGCTGCAAAATTTTTCGACGGATTGGACGACGAAAGCCTGGGGAAGTTCATTATCGGCCTGTAGGGCCCCCTCTCCCCTTTTTTTGCGCTTTTGTTACACAATTTATATTATGTTAACCATTATATATAAAGCGCTCCCCCCTGAAAGAGATTTCTAAGAATTTGCTGAGCGGCTGCGGCTTACGAGGATTACACCGCCCACGACCAAGGCCGATGCAAGGATTTTCTGCCAGCTGAGGCTGTCCAGTCCCACCCAGATGCTCACTATTGTCGTTACGATGGGCTGCAGATAGGAATACATACTCACCAGAGTGGGCCTTATCCACTTCTGGCCGTAAGGAATGAGGAAATACGCCACAAATGTAGCGAAAAACACCAGATAGCCTATCTCCCAGCGCACTTGCACTGGAATCGAGGCGTAATCGGTGATTATCAAGCCTTTAAGTGATATCGGAAGCGACAGCAGCAGCGAAAAGAGGAAACACCATTTCATAAACGTCACCACGCTGTATTTCGATATGAGCGGCCGGAAAAGCCCCAGATAAAGCGAGAAACTGAGGCTGTTTACCAGCAGCAGAAGCACTCCGGCCGGCGACGTAGTAGCCGCTCCCCCTTGGTGTATCGAATTGAAAATAAGGAAGATAATACCTGCAAAACTGAGTGCGACTCCCCCGGCTTTCTTCCCCGTTATGGGCTCTTTCAGGAAGATGAAGGCAAAGATCATCGTGAAGATGGGGCCCAAAGTACCTATTATGGCGGTATCGATTGCCGATGTCATCGTCATTGCTATCAGGAAGGTCATCTGCGGCACAAACAGCCCTACAAACGACGCGGCTGCCATTTTAAGCAGGTCTCCCCTGTCTATCTTCTCCTTCGGGGAAAGTAGCGAGAGCAGCCAGAAAAGGGCGCTGGCTCCAAGGGCCCTGAAGGTGAACAGCACATAGGGCGATATACTCTCGGAATTGGCTATATCCTTGCAGAACACAAGGTTAAGGCCGAATATAGTATATGCGGCCGCCATAGCGAGATGCCCTTTGAAAGACTCCTTATTTCTGCCCTTTTCCAAGCTTTTCGAAATTATTTGCGAAGATAGTAAAAACGGCGGTTTTTTTTGCTAACTTCGCGCAGAGTTTTGTTTCGGGACCCTGTCCCCTGCCGTCCACAGTAAGTTCACGCACAGCAATGTCCAGAAAACGCATAGACCTAGTCCTTGAAGGAGTAAGCATCGAATCCGTCGCAGCCGAGGGAAAAGCCCTCACCCACGTGGACGGGATGGTGGTATTCGTAGATTTCGCCGTTCCCGGCGACATCGTGGACATAAGGGTGTACAAAAAGAAGAAGAACTATATGGAGGGGCGCATAGAACGCATAGTCAAACCCTCTCCCCAGCGTCTGGAACCCTTCTGTTCCCACTTCGGCATTTGCGGAGGTTGCAGGTGGCAGCCTCTCCCCTATTCGATGCAGCTTGAGGCAAAACGCCGCCAGGTAGAGGACCAGCTGGTCCGTATCGGCCATCTGGAGATTCCCGAAATCAAGCCCACGCTCCCTTCAGAGAAGACTCAGTTCTATCGTAACAAATTGGAATTCAGCGCTTCCGACAAGCGATGGATCCTTTCCGGCGAGGATCCGGAAACAATTCCCGCAGAGGACCGTCCCGGACTAGGTTTCCACGTGGGCAAGTTCTTCGACAAGGTGCTGGATATCAAGCACTGCTATCTTCAGGAGGAACCTTCCAACGCCATCAGGCTCTTCGTAAAGCGCTACTGCATAGAGCACTCCCTGGAATTCTACAACATAAGGGAGAATCACGGTTTCTTCCGCAATATGTTCGTCAGGACCAGTTCCAAGGGAGAAGTGATGCTGATAATGTGTTTTGCCAGAGAGGACAAGACCGCCCGTGAAGGCCTTCTGGACGCCCTTTCCGAGGCATTCCCCCAGATTGTGAGCCTCTGGTACGTTATCAACGAAAAGCTCAACGACAGCATAGCGGACCAGAATCCCGTCCTTTACAGGGGCGAAGACGCCATCTACGAGCATATGGAGGATCTCCGTTTCAAGATCGGCCCCAAGTCCTTCTATCAGACCAATTCGGCCCAGGCAGAGCGCCTTTACACCGTGGCAAGGGACTTTGCCTCCCTCACCGGCGGCGAAACCGTCTATGACCTTTACACAGGCACCGGCACCATCGCCCAGTTCGTAAGCCGCAAGGCAGCGAAAGTAGTCGGTATAGAATACGTTCCCGAGGCAATAGAGGATGCTGTCTTCAACGCCCGGCAGAACGGGATCACCAACTGCCGCTTCTTCGCCGGTGATATGAAGGATGTACTGGATTCAGACTTCATAGCCCGCGAGGGGCATCCGGACGTGATAATCCTGGATCCTCCCCGCGCCGGAATCCATCCTGACGTAGCCAGGGTGATACTGGAAGCCGCTCCGGAACGTATAGTCTATGTTTCCTGCAACCCGGCCTCCCAGGCCAGGGACCTTTCCATCCTTTGTAGGGACTACACCATAACCGACGTGCAGCCGGTGGACATGTTCCCCCACACCATGCACGTGGAAAACGTGGTCAGACTGGTCAGAAAATAAACAGCTTCTCCAGAACCTGCACCCGGCCGCCAGCGTACAGCAGTTTGGCGGTAAGGAGGTGTTCGCCGCTTGTTAAGACTATGCTCCCAGCCGATACCGACTCGCCGTCGTACTCCCATACCACGGCCTGGGGGGCGTCGTCGGAAACCGGCACTTCCAGAGACAGCGGAAAACTGCTGCCGGGGCCATACTCCCCTTCCGGCTCCGAAATGGAAACAAAGCCCATATCC
>JAGCYC010000023.1 GCA_017961015.1 Bacteroidales bacterium
GTATTCGGTCCTGAAAATCCAGTCACGCAGCTGCTCCTGTTCCTCTTTGGATGAGAGCTTTGCGCACTGGTAGGCGATATTGGAATAGACGTAGCGGTCCAGAAGGACAGTCTTGCCTTCTTCGAGCGCTTGGCGTATGGACGGGCCTGCTCCGTGTCTGTCTTCGGCAAAAAGAAGGGCTACCAGCTGGGGATGGACGCTCTCGATGGCGCCGATAGCTCCCTGCAGGAAGCGGCTTATGAGTGAACCGTAGACGGGAGCGTCGTAGCGCGGGAAATGTATATATTCCAGCGCTCCCGTGCGTGCCGCAAGGTATTTTTGCAGTCTTTTTACCTGCGTGGATTTTCCGGCCCCGTCAAGACCTTCCAAAACAACCAGCATACGTAATGTAATTTATATTACAAAGATAACGAAAATATACTTATCTTTGTGAAGTTAATCATTTTAACAGTGAAAAAGATTGTCCTTATACTGAGCGTTGGCATTCTGTTCGCCATCTCCTGCTATCAGACCAGCTATCCCCGCATCAGCGGTCACCGGGGCGCCAATTTCATCGCTCCGGAGAACACTCTCGCATCGGCCGATTCCTGCATCCGCTACGGTATCCCCGTTATGGAAACGGACGTCATACTCAGCAAAGACAGCGTCTTCTATCTGCTTCACGATGCCACCCTTGACCGTACCACCAACGGTGCCGGTCCCATAGGTGAATGGCTCTCGAAGGATCTGGATACCCTGGACGCTGGCAGCTGGTTCGGCCCCGAATGGGCAGGCGAGCCCTTGCCCCGTTTTACCGACCTGCTGGAAAAA
The DNA here is from genome assembly GCA_017961015.1 of Bacteroidales bacterium. Taxonomy (GTDB): domain Bacteria; phylum Bacteroidota; class Bacteroidia; order Bacteroidales; family UBA932; genus Cryptobacteroides. Next base: position 811 of record JAGCYC010000023.1, read on the forward strand.
GCCCGCGAAAGCGGTCTGGACATTACCGTAGACTACCGTAACGGCCGCTTCGAGGATATCGTCGCCCTGGTCCGTGAATACGGTATGGAGGAGCACACCTGGTACACTTTCTCCTACGAGGGTGATACCCGCGCCTTCCGTGAGCAGTTCCCCGAAATCACCAACGTGCAGGCCTATCTTAACGATCCCAATGATTTGGAAAGGGTGCTCAGGGAACTCCGTCCCGGAATGGTCGTAATGCAGGCCGATAAGATTACGCTGGGCGTAGTCCGCCGCTGCCACGACAGGGGAGTGAAGGTACTTGCGCTTGCCCTCGGCTTTGGCGACAAGACGGCCCTTCACAGGCGCGCAATGTGGCTGGGGGTAGATGTGATCGCCTCCGACAAGCCCGAACAGCTGGTACAGCAATTCCAACTTCTCCAGGACAAAAAAACAGCCACCGCACGGTGACTGTTTTTTTTGTCGAGATGATCCGACTCGAACGGACGACCCCCACGTCCCGAACGTGGTGCGCTAGCCAACTGCGCTACATCTCGAAAAAAATAAGCTCTTTTTAGGAGAGCTTATTGATATAGACTGCGAGACCGCTCTTCAGATTGGCTGCCTTGTTCTTGTGGATTACTCCGATCTTGGCGAGCTTGTCAATCATAGCATATACCTTGGGAGCGAACTCCTGAGCGGCTGCTTTGTCTGTTGTATTCCTCAGGTCGCGGATAGCGTTCCTGGTAGTCTTTGCATAATACTTGTTATGCAGTCTGTGGCGCTCGCTCTGGCGGGCGGCACGCTGTGCAGATTTTGTGTTTGCCATTATTTTACTTTTTTATATTTGGTAGTGGGTAGGAGAATCGAACTCCTATTGCGGGAATGAAAATCCCGAGTACTAACCGTTATACGAACCCACCAAACTTGGGACTGCAAAGGTAGCAATAATTTTTTTCGCTACAAAATTATTTTTGCTCTTTTTTCCACTCAAAAGAGTATAGCAGAGATTCCACCTGGCGCAGGTACTGGCGCTTGTCATATTTGGGGGCATATACGAAGGCTTCCAGCACTATAATGCTCTGTCCGTCTTGACTGTAGAAAGAGTGCGAGACAAAGGGACCGCCCATAAAATCGCCGTGCACTTCCCAGAATCCCCTGGTCTCCATAAAGGGGTGTCCCTTGTAGCTCAGGGAACGTGTTACAGGATCGAAAGCGCTGGAAGTTGTCATATATGAGCCGTCGAACATTCCGGGAACATTCTCCTGCATTATGCTGTTGCGCATCGCTATTATGCGTTCGCTGCTGAATTCGTCGCGGGCGCCGGCAGGATAGGTGTATATGAGGACGGTCTGGTTCACGTACTGTTTCTCGTCGGCTATCCATACAAAAGTGTCGGTCTTCTTGCGCAGTTTGTATCCGCTGGGGAAGTGGATGATGCCTCCGGTCACCTGAGCGACGGGCTCCTGGAGCGAGGACTCCTCATACAGTTTGGCATTGGCGATGACGCGGTCGCGTTCTGCCTGCTCGAAGTATTCGGCCAGAATCTGGGCATCTCGTTCCAGGACTGCCAGGGCGGCCTGCTCGTCGGCGGCATTAAGCTGCGCCACCACCTGGGGACGGGCCCAGGGGTTGTTGCGGAAGGCAAAGGCGGCATCGGCATTTATCTGGGGGTCGATGTTTACGATCAGAATGTTGCGGTGCATCTTGAACATATTGCCGAAGCTTCCCGGGGGCACGTTGGACAGGGAGAAGAGAGGTTCCCTCTGGGCCAGGTATGGGCAGTCGTCGGCAAGGATGCTGCGTACCGAATTGCCGATGGCACCTTCCCATTGGTCGCGTTCGATCACTACCAGCACCTCTCCGGCCTTTCCGCTTACGTTGGGGAGGAGGTTCTGTTTGCGCTTGCCGCCGCAGGAAAGCAGTGTCAGGAGGCAAAGCAGCGTGAGAGCCAGATTCTTGATTTTCATATGCATCTAATTTATTAGTCGTCCAATGTCATTACCGAAGGCAAGCATCATCAGCAGCAGAAGCAGTACCATTCCCACAATCTGGGCTATCTGCATAAAACGGTCGGAGGGCTTGCGGCCGCTTATCATCTCCCAGAGGCAGAACACTATGTGTCCGCCGTCCAGTCCCGGTACGGGCAGCAGGTTCATAACTCCAAGCATTATGCTCAGCATAGCCAGGATATACAGGAATTGATACCAGTTCCAGGCCGATGGAAACACTTCGCCGATGGCGACGAAACTGCCCACCGACTTGTAGGCTCCGGTGCTGGGCGTTGCAACCAGCCTTAGGTCGCGGAGATAGCCTCCCACCGACTTCCAGGCCAGTTTTGCGCCTGCGGGAATGGCCTGCGCAATGCTGTAGCTGCGTCTCTGGGCCATAGGCATAGAGAGCAGTACGCCGGCGCGGCCTGTGCTGTCGGAAACAAGCGGAAGGGTGAGGGTGTCGGCCCCGCGCTGCCACTTTTCATATACGCAGGTGTCGGGATGGGCCTGAAGCCAGGCGCGGACATCCTGCAGCCAGGGATCGGTGCTGCCCTGGAGCGTCAGGAGCCGGTCTCCGCGCTTCAGCCCGGGATTGAGCGAACCCTCCTGGAGGCTGTCCACCACAAAGGGCAGGGCGGCGTCGAAGAGGCCCGGGGAATTGAGCACGGCTCCTATCAGAGCCTGGTCTATGTAAAGGGTAAGGGTATCGGCCCCGCGGAGCACGGTGACGGTGCGGGCCTGTCGGCGGGCAAGATCGGCCTGGAGGTCCAGGAAATCCTGGGGCACATAGTCGTCCATCTTCAGGATGCGGTCTCCGCTGCGGAAACCCATCTCCCGGGCTACGGCGTTGGGATATACCGGGTAGTCGTTGGGGACATAAACCCCGCCCCAGATGGCCAGGATGGCTATGAACAGTGCAATCGCCAGAAGGAAATTGTTGAGTACGCCGCCGCTCATCACCAGCAGCCTCTGCCAGCTTTTCTTGCTTCGGAACTCCCAGGGCTGGGCCTCTTTCTTAAGGCTTTCCATATCCAGGGACTCGTCCACCATTCCGGCTATCTTGCAGTAGCCGCCAAGGGGCAGCCAGCCGATTCCGTATTCGGTCTTCCAGGATGCCGCCTTGGGGAAAAGCTTCAGGAACCAGGCCGACCGGGTAGAGAACAGCTTGACCCCGCCTATATCGAAGAAGAGGAAGAACTTGTCCACCCTTATCCCGAAGATGCGGGCCCAGAAGAAGTGTCCCGCCTCGTGAATGGCGATAAGGGCCGATAAGGCCACGACCAGCTGGAGTATTTTCATCAGGACAGCCATCAGCACGCCTCCCTGGCCTTGCGGAAGGCCTCGCTATGGGTTTGCAGCAGGTCCTCGGTGTCGGGATCGGCACAGAAAGGGATGCTGTCCATTACCTTGCGTATGGTCTTGGGAATGTCCATAAAGCCGATTTCGTCCTTCAGGAAGGCGGCTACGGCGGCCTCATTGGCGGCATTCATCGCGCAGGGGATGTTTCCGCCGCGAGAGAGGGCCTCGTAGGCAAGTCCCAGGCAGGGGAAGCGCTCCGGCTGCGCCTCATAGAAATGCATCGACCGGAGTTTTCCGAAGTCCAGGCGCTCACCGCTCAGTGAAAGCCTTTCGGGGAAACTCAGGGCCAGCTGTATGGGAAGGCGCATATCGGGAAGGCCCAGCTGGGCAAGGACGGCGCCGTCGGAGAACTCTACCATCGAATGGATAACCGACTCTGGATGCACCACCACGTGGATGCGCTCCGGAGCCATATCGAAGAGCCAGCGCGCCTCGATTACCTCCAGCCCCTTGTTCATCATCGTGGCCGAATCGATGGTTATCTTGGCTCCCATAACCCAGTTGGGATGCTTCAGGGCCTGTTCTTTCCGGGCCGATGCCATCTGCTCCGCACTCCATTCGCGGAATGGACCGCCCGAAGCTGTGAGATGCAGTTTTACCGCCTCGTTTCCATCGGCCGCCCTGAGGCATTGGAAAATGGCCGAATGCTCCGAATCCACGGGCAGTATAGCCACCCCGCGCTGTTTTGCCCGCCTCATCACTATGGATCCCCCGGCGACCAGGGTCTCCTTGTTTGCGAGGGCTATGGTCTTGCCGGCGTCTATGGCCGCAAGGGTGGGACGGAAGCCGCTGAAACCGACCATAGCGGCCACCACGATATCAACTTCAGGGGCGCTTACCAGGGCGCAGGCGGCATCGGCACCGGCGTGGACGCCGATGCGGGAGGGGAGGGCGCTGCGAACCTTGTCGTACAGATCCTCCCTGCATATCACCACTTCCTTTACATCGAAGCGCAGGGCCTGTTCCACCAGCAGATCGGCGCTGGAATTGGCGCAGATCATCTGTACCCGGAAGCGGTCGGGATGTTCACTTACCACCTCCAGGGTCTGCCGTCCGATGGAACCGGTCGAGCCAAGTATAGCTAAGTTTTTCATTCAGAAGCTTATGTATAGTGCCGGATCCACGGGTTCACCGGCATACCAGAGTTCGAAGTGCAGATGGTCGCCAGCCGTAAGGGAGGCCGATGAGGCCAGGAAGGCTACGGGCGTTCCGGCCTTGACGGCATCGCCGGTGCTGCGCAGCCCCTGCTGGCAGTGTTTGTACACCGAAAGGATGTCGCCCCGGTGCTGTATGCCCAGGGTATAGCCGTCGTCCTCGTTCCAGGAACTGAATACCACGGTGCCGTCCAGCACGGCCATCACCGGAGTCCCGGAAGGGGCGGTGATATCGGCCCAGGGATGTACGGCGCGGTCGAAGCCCTTGGAAATCACGCCTTTGATGGGGGAGAAGAAGGACAGCGCCTCGATGGGAAGGTTGCGCCTGCTTTCGCCCACCTCGAACTGTTCGCGTCCGGCGACATCGGCCCTCAGGACTGAATCCCTCATTGCCAGGTATACCGAATCCACGGTTTCGCGGCTGGCGCGGTTCTGCAGGATAAGGCTGTCAAGCTGGATGGGCTGCTGCCCGGAGACAACCCTGCGCAGGTTCTCGCTGTAAAGCTCCCACTGGAGTATGCGGGTTTGCAGGGAGTCTATCCTCAGGGCGTTCTGGACGGCCTGGCGACGGCTCCTGGCATCGGGATAACCAGGGATGAAAGTGCGTATGGGCGTGAAGGCGATAAGGCAGAAGACCACAAGGACCAGCACTATCGCCACCGATACCGCCGCGGCAATGAAGCCGTTACGGGTAAAACGGAGGCTCCACAGGCGCTCGTGGGATACGGCATCCGTGAGCAGAAGGCGCAAATTCCTGGGTTTGCTATCTTTTTTATCCATAATAAAATTCGTACCTTTGCGACCGTATTATGGACAGGCTTATCGGCATAGATTACGGCAGAAAGCGCAGCGGGCTTGCCGCCAGCGACCCTCTCGGCATTTTTGCCTCCGCCCTGGATACGGTCGATTCTACAAAGATAATAGATTATCTCAAAAATTACGCCGAAAATCAGACAATCCGCCTCTTTGTGGTGGGTTATCCGGTAAATATGGACGGCAGACCTTCCGAAGCCCAGGCCGATGTAGACCGCTTCCTCCCTCAGCTGAAAAAAGCCTTCCCGGGAGTGGAAGTCGTACTCGAGGACGAGCGTTTCACCTCAGTGCTTGCCCACCGCGTAATGATAGACGGGGGAATGAAGGCCTCGCAGCGCCGGGACAAGCGCTCAGTGGACCGTATCAGCGCCGCTATCATCCTGCAGAGCTATATGGACCGCTGCAACGGCGGCGCCTCGGCCATAGACCCTTCGGCAGTGCCCGACAGCCAGTCCAGAGACAAAACGAAGAAAAGAAGAAGATGATAAGACCGATTTACCTTTACGGAGCCCCGGTTCTCCGTCAGAAAGCAAAGGAAGCGGACCTTAGCCGCAAAGAAGAGATAGCGGCCCTGGTGCAGGATCTGAAGGACACCCTGAAAGTGGCCGATGGCTGCGGCCTTGCCGCGCCCCAGATAGGGGAGAGCGTGCGCGTGGTGATAGTGGACGGCGACGTCGTGGCCGATGTCTACGACTACCTCAAGGGTTTCCGCCGTACCATCATCAATCCTGAGATCGTCTGGGAGTCGGAAGAGAAAAACACCTATTCCGAGGGTTGCCTGAGCATTCCCGGCATCTACTGTGACATCGTGCGCCCCAAGAAGATGACGCTGCGCTACTTCAATGAGGAGCTTCAGCCCGTGGAGGAGACATTCGACAATTTCGCCTGCCGTATGATCCAGCACGAGATTTCCCATCTCGAGGGAGACCTTTTCACCGACCACGCCGCCCCCATACGCCGTAAGATGATCTCTTCCAAGCTCCAGAGCATCGAAAAGGGCAAAGTGCACCCCCGCTACAACAGCAAACTGAAATAATTTCGTATATTTGTACGTTAACCAAACACTAAAACAACGATGGGAGCATTTCACGCATATGACATCAGGGGAATCTACAATGTGGATTTCGACAAACACACCGCCTATAAGGTGGGTTATTTCCTGCCGGCCCTGCTGGATACCGACAAGGTACTCGTAGGCCGCGACTGCCGCGTTTCGTCCGACGAAATTCATCAGTACCTGCTGGAAGGCATCACCGATGCCGGCGCCGACGTCTACGATATCGGCCTGAGCACCACGCCTATGGTATACTTCGGCACGGCGCATTACGGTTTCAAGGCTTCGGTCCAGATTACCGCTTCGCACAATCCGGCCGAATACAACGGAATGAAGGTATCCCGCGAAAACGCCCTTCCCGTGGGCCTGGATACCGGTCTCGGCACCATCAAGGGCTGGATAGAGGAGGGACGTCCCACCCCTGCCGCCCCCGTCAAGGGAAAGGTGATTCCCAAGGACATCCACGCCGATTACCTGGAGTTCCTGCTTCGCTACAAAGCCCCGCTTGACGGGCTCAAGATAGCCTTCGACCTCTCCAACGGTATGTCCTGCCTGTATGCGAGGGAAATCTTCGGGGACGCTCCCGACTATATCTACGACACCATCGACGGCCGTTTCCCCAACCACGAGCCCAACCCGCTGAATCCCAAGAACGTAGTGGACCTCCAGAAGCTCGTGAGGGAGAAAGGCTCCGATATCGGCGTAATCTTCGACGGCGACGCAGACCGCGTAATGTTCGTGGACGAGAAGGGGGACTTCATTTCCCCCGACCTTATGATAGCCCTCCTGGGCCATTACTTCATCGGCGAAAGGGGAGAAAAGGGCATTGTACTTCAGGATATCCGTTCTTCCAAGGCCGTGGGTGAATACCTGGAACCTATGGGCGCCAAGATGGAGACCTGGAAGGTTGGCCGCGCAAACGCAGCCCTCAAGCTCCGCGAACTGGACGGTGTCTGGGGCGGAGAACTCGCCGGTCACTATTACTTCCGTGACTTCTTCTACAGCGACAGCGGCCTTCTGGCCTCGCTGCTGGTACTGCGTGTGGTCGCCGGCCTCAAGAAACAGGGCGTAAGCGTGTCCCAGGCCATCGGCAGGATTGCACGTTACCAGAATTCCGGAGAGATCAACTTCAGGATAGAAGACAAACAGGGTGCGATGGACGCAGTGAAGGACTTCTTTATGTCCCGTGAAAAGGCCACCAAGTTTATGGACTTCGACGGTTACCGCATAGAGTTCCCTCAGTGGTGGCTCAATATCCGCCCCTCCAATACCGAACCCTACCTGCGCTTCCTGTGCGAGGCTACATCGGCACAGCTGTTGCAGGAAAAAATTGCCCTCACCGAGGATATCCTCGTAAAACAGTTTGGGGGCAAACGCTAAACAGATGACATTTAAGCACGTATTCACCGGGGCGGTAAGCCTTTTTGCCGCCCTTTCTCTCTTAGCCCAGGAAAACAGCCGTGAGGCCGATTCCCTGCGCCACAGCTTCGGCCGCGCCAGCGTCCCTTCACAGGTGAACCGCGGCTCCCATTATGCCGATACCCTGGACACCGGCAACCCCGCCGTAAAGGTTGTGCTTTACAACAACGGCACCTACCGCTATATCCGCGACATCAAGGCAGCCCAGTCGGACCAGGTGTTCACCGAGTTCTGGGATACCAGGGCCGTGAATCCCTACAACCAGACCCCGGAGCCCATTCCGGACCGTTTTTCGCTCTGGATCGTAGACACCCTGGACTCCTACTGCTGCCCCAACAAGACCCATCCCCGCTCCCAGTTCGGCTACAGGCACGGACGGAGGCATCAGGGCATAGACCTGCCTTATCCTTCGGGTACTCCCGTCCCCGCCACCTTCGACGGAAAGGTCCGCATTTCCTCCTATATCGGGGGCTATGGCAACCTTGTCGTAATAAGGCACGCCAACGGCCTGGAAACCTTCTACGGGCATCTTTCCCGCCGCGATGTCCAGGCCGGCGACTGGGTGAGCGCAGGCGATATCATCGGCCTTGGCGGGTCCACCGGCCGCAGTTCGGGCCCCCATCTTCATTTTGAAACGCGTTACCGCGGGGCGGCCTTCGATCCTGCCTGGCTCATAGACTTCGAGACCGGAACCCTCCGCCACCGCCTCCTGAAAATACGCAGCTGGTACTTCAATCCCAACCAGCGCTATGTCCAGAGCGTCGACGACGAAGACGAGATTTTCCGCACCGACGAGGAAGACCGTCTCCTTGCCGAGGAACAGGCCCGCAAGGAAGCGGCCGAACGTGCCGCCGCAGAGGCTGCCGCTATGCGCTATCATACTGTGCGTGAGGGAGATACCCTCTCCAGCATAGCCCGCAAGTACAATACCAGCGTCAGGGCTCTGTGCCAGATGAACGGAATGAAACAGACGGACATCCTCCGGGTTGGCCGCCGCTTAAGGGTAAGATAATTATGGATAAAACTGCCATCGAACAGGCGATAGCCTCCGTCCTTCAGGAAAGGGACTGCTTCCTTGTGGAAGTGAGCGTAAGCGCAAGCAACGACATCGAGATCGTAATCGAGAAAAACGAGGGTCTGGTGGACTGGGACGACTGCTCGGCCATAGACCGCGTGGTCCACGAGGCTTTTGACCAGGACAGCGAGGACTATGCCCTTACGGTATCATCGGCAGGGCTTGACCGTCCTTTCAAGGTATTCCGTCAGTTTGAGAAGGCCGTGGGCAGTCTTGTAGAGGTGAAATTCCGCGGCGGACGCCGTCTCGTGGCCACCCTGGAAGCTGCCACCCCGGATTCGGTGACTCTGTCCTATACTGCCCTGGAAGCCGTGGAGGGAAAGAAAAAGAAGGAAAAAGTCGCCCATCGCGATCTTTTCCCCCTTGCCGATATCAACTCCGTAACGCCCTACATTACTTTCGAATAGTCTTCAGGAACAGAAGGCTGCCGGGCCCTTCGTTCAAGAGCAGGTCCAGCCCGCTCAGCCTCGGGGTAAAGCCTCCCATTGCGTCCCTGAACACCTGATAATACGGCCTTCCCAGGCCAAGTTCCTTCTCAATGCCGTCCTCCCTCTTGGGGTGGATGGCATTTCTGTAATCGTCGGGGGCATCGGCCTGGAAAGAGCACGTCGGCCTGAGTTCGCAGGCAATTCCGCAGCCCTTGAGAAGAAAGTTTGCGAGGGCCAGGTTCAGTTCCCAGAGAGTATCCGGCTGCGACTCCAGTATTGAGAAAAGCCCTTCCCTGTAATGCCCGTAATATGCGGCGGTCTCATAAGCAGTGTCCAGGGCCCTTTCAGTCTGCAGTACCCAGGGTGTGGAATAGTCCACCCGCACCTTGCTTATGGCTTTGTCGGGACCGTGGACAATGGGGACCTGAAGCATCTGGGGCCCCTGCGGGCCAAGTATGTAGCAGCGGTTCCGGTAAGACTGTTTCTGATAGTTCTCGCAGGCCTCCAGCATTACTACAGAAGGCAAAACCCTGTCCGGAGACAGGGTAAAATCGCGTGCGCACAGCGCGAGCCAGCTAAGTGGCGGGAGATATGCGGTGCTAAGCAGCACGGGGCTTAGCGGCGGGGCTTGGGAATGATTCCGCGCTTGGAACTGCGGATGAATTCCAGGATGGTGTCGCGTTCCTCACTCTGGGGGAAGTTGGCCTCGATATGGGCGAGGGCCTGGCTCACATTCATACCCTGGAAATAGATGGCGTCGTAGATGTCCTTGATGCGGTTCACCTGCTCCTCGCTGAATCCGCGCCGGAGAAGGCCCACCCTGTTTACGCCCTCGAAGCTCACGGGGTCTCGGCCGGAGAGGACATAGGGAGGAACGTCCTTGGTGATACGGGTGAAGGCGGCGGTGAAGGCGTGCTTGCCCACCTTGGTAAACTGGTGCGAACCGGACTTGCCGCCCAGGATGGCCCAGTCGTCCACGTCGGTTTCGCCGGCAAGGCCCACGTAGCTCACAATGATGCAGTGGTTGCCTATCTGGCAGTCGTGGGCAATGTGGGCGTAGGACATTATAAGGGTGTCGCTTCCTACGCGGGTCACTCCTTTGCCGCTGGCCTTGGTTCCACGGTTGATTGTGGCGCATTCGCGTATGTTAACGCGGTCGCCTATCTCCACCCAGGATTCTTCTCCCTCGAATTTGAGGTCCTGGGGGATAGCGCCGATAACGGCTCCCGGGAACACGGTGCAGTCCCGGCCGATTTTGCTGTGGTTGTAGATGGTCGCTCCATTCAGGATGCGGCAGCCGTCGCCGATAACAACGTTTTCATCGATAAAGGCAAAAGGCCCCACTTCGATTCCGTCGCCCAGAACGGCGTCCGGGCTAACACAGGCTAACGGATGAATTTTGTTCATAGGTTTGTTTACTTTAGCATTGCCCGCAAGGCTTTGGCAGCCTTGGTGTTAATGGAATGCCCGGGTTTGTATGCGCTTATCCTGGCGTTCAGATAGCCCCCGCAAAGGCGTATGTCGCCCAGCAGGTCCAGCATCTTGTGCCGGCCGCATTCGTCCGGGAAATGGAGGTTCAGGTTGTTCAGGTAGCCTTCGTCCGTGATCTTGAGTTCCTTCATATTGAAAAGGCGGGCGATGGACTCCAACTGCTGCTCGCTTGCGGGATGCTCTACGATAACAATGGCATTGTCCACGTCTCCGCCCTTTATCAGATTGTTGCGGAACAGGTACTCGATTTCGTGGAAAAAGACAAAAGTACGGCACACGCCTATTTCCTGGGCATAATCCGTATGCATATCCCAATGGGCACGCTGGACTCCCAGGATCTTGGAATTGAAATCTACGGTAATATCGGCCGAAGGGCTGTCGGAGGGCTCTATCCTTATCCAGGAGCCGGACTTGTCGTCGCGTATTTCCAGGCTCTGGGGGAGTTCGATATAGCGGCGGGGGGCATCCTGTTTTTTGAGCCCGTCCTTCATAATGGCGTCCAGATAGGGGCGTGCGCTGCCGTCCAGGATAGGGACCTCGATATTGTCCAGTTCTATGACGGCATTGTCCACGCCCAGCCCGGTAAGGGCCGACATAATATGTTCTATGGTAACTGCAACGGCTTCATTGCTGGAAATGGTAGTGCTGCGGGCGGTATTTGTTACATTCTCTGCGACAGCCTCTATCTCCGGCCTGGAACTCAGGTCCGTGCGGCGGAAAACTATTCCGCTGTCCACGGGACCGGGCATAAGCTTCATATGGGAATAGGTGCCTGTGTGAAGACCCTTGCCCTCAAAATAGTATGACTTCCTTAAGGTATATTGATTGCCTTGCATGCAAAAAAATTGCTTATTTTTCCAAACTGTACTTCTTGCAAAGATAAGCAATTTCTCAATTATTGCAAAACGGATTTTATTCCGCTCCGGACTGCTTGAAATGGGCGTAGGCGCGCATATACTGCTTGACCGGAATCACGGGTGATCCGACGAGCACCTCGCCTTCCTTCCGGATATTGCCGATGACGCCGCCCTGTGCGCAGATGGTGGTATGGTCGGCAATCTTCAGATGGCCTGCCACTCCTACCTGTCCTGCCAGGATGCAGTATTTGCCGATCTGGGTGGATCCGGCTATGCCGCACTGTGCAGCCATTACGGTATGGTCGCCGATAATGACGTTGTGGGCAATCTGGCAGAGGTTGTCTATCCTCACGCCGTTGCCGATGATGGTGGATTCCATCTGGGCGCGGTCCACGGTGGAATTGGAACCTATCTCCACATCGTTGCCGATAATGACATTTCCCAGATGCTCGATCTTTTCCCAGCTGCCGTCGGGCCTGGGGGCGTTTCCGAAGCCGTCCGAGCCTATCACGGCACCTGCGTGGAGGATAACCCTGTCGCCGATGACGGTTCCTGGATAGATCCGGACGCCGGGATAGATGATGCAGTCGTTACCGATCTTGCAGTCATCGCCGATATAGACGTGCTCGTAGATGATGGTATTGTCTCCCACGCTGGTATGATGGCCGACGAAGGAGAAAGCCCCGACGTAAACCTTCTTGCCGAAGTGGGTGGTCCAGAAGCTCCTGGAAAGCAGGCTGCGGTGCCTTCTGGCCTTCTTTTTCCTGTCGGCCACGTATTTGAGCAGCTCGGTTATGGCGGTGTAGGCGTTGTCCACCCTCACCATTGTGGGAGCCACCTTCTCCTTGGGCTCGAAGTCCTTGGAGACAATCAGTATGGAAGCCTGGCTGGTATATACGTACTGCTCGTACTTGGGGTTTGCGAAAAAGCTCAGGGTGCCGGGTTTGCCGTGCTCGATCTTTGCAAAGCGGCGTGCCCTGGCCTCGGGATCCCCGTCGACGGTCCCCTTGAGGAGCTGAGCTAAAAATTTGGCGCTGAATTCCATAGCTTTTAGATTAGAGGTTCGGCCGTCATAGCGGCGGGCTGGGCTATGCCCATAAGCTTAAGGATGGTGGGAGCCACATTGCAGAGTGCTCCGTCCTTCACGCTCTTTACCTGGTCGCCGGCGTTGATCACGACGAACTGTACGGTGTTGAGGGAGTGGGCGGTGTTGGGTGAGCCGTCGGCATTCACCTCGAAATCGGCATTGCCGTGGTCGGCGGTAAGCAGTACAACGTAATCCTTGGCGATGGCTTCGTCCACAACCCTCTTGACCAGTTTGTCTATGCAGGCTACGGTCTGGGTTACGGCGGTGTACACTCCGGTATGGCCCACCATATCGCCGTTTGCGAAGTTCAGGATAATCATATCCTCCTTGCCGGTGCGTATCACGTCGATGAGCTTTTCGGCCACTTCGGGAGCGCTCATCTGGGGCAGCAGGTCATAGGTGGGAACCTTGGGGGAGTTCACCAGAATGCGGTCCTCGTTCTCGAACACGGTCTCTCGGCCGCCGTTGAAGAAGAAGGTCACGTGGGCATATTTCTCGGTTTCGGCTATCCTGAGCTGGTGCTTTCCGGCCTTGGATACGGTTTCGCCCAGGGTGTCCTGTACCAGTTCCTTGTCAAAGAGAATGTGCACTCCGGTGAACGAAGCGTCGTAGGGAGTCAGGCAGCAGTAATACAGGGGGATGGTATGCATACCTTCTTCGGGCATATCCTTCTGGGTGAGCACGCTGGTAAGCTCGCGGGCGCGGTCGTTGCGGAAGTTGTAGAAGATTACGGCGTCGCCTTCAGCTATTGTCGCCAGAGGTTTTCCATCGGCCGATGTAACCACGATGGGCTTGATGAATTCGTCGGTGACGTCGGCGTCGTAGCTGGCCTGGATACCCTCCTGGGCCGATGCGAACGCATCACCCTTGCCCTCGACAAGGAGGTCGTAGGCCTCTTTCACCCTGTTCCAGCGCTTGTCGCGGTCCATTGCGTAGAAGCGGCCGCAGACGGAGGCCACCTTGCCGGTGGTTTCGGCCATCTTCTCCTCAAGTTCCTTTACGAAGCCGAGTCCGCTGCGGGGGTCGGTGTCACGGCCGTCCATAAAGGCGTGCACGAACACGTCCTTCAGGCCTTCTTCCTTTGCGACTCTCAGGAACTCATACACGTGGTCCAGCGAGCTGTGAACGCCGCCGTGGGAGGTGAGGCCCATCAGGTGGAGCTTCTTGCCGCTCTGCTTCACGTAGTCGAATACGGCGTGGATTTCCTTGTTTTCCAAGAGTTTATGTTCGCGGCAGGCAATGTTTATCTTTACCAGGTCCTGGTAGACTACACGTCCGGCGCCAAGGTTCATATGACCCACCTCGGAGTTTCCCATCTGGCCGTCGGGCAGTCCCACGTATTCGCCGCAGGCCTGAAGATGGCTGTGAGGGTATTTCTCCCTGAGGGCGTCGATATTGGGCGTGCCCTGGGTCCAGATGGCGTTGGAGTAGTCGTGGCGGCCTTCTCCCCAGCCGTCCAGAATCATAAGAAGTACTTTTCTGTTCATATTGTAAGTCTTTTTTTCGTCTTTTCGGGATATCCCACAAATTTAGTCATTTTTTATGGAAATCCGCAGTATCCGCCTGGTGCTTTTTCCCACCTTCACGCCGTTGTCTATGCAGTGTCCGGCTACGGCCAGCACGTGATGCGGGTCGCGGCGGCTCTTGACAAGGGGGATAAGCGCCTTTTCCCAGACAGGTATATGGTGGTCGGTGAACCAGTCCTGCATCTTCTTCCGGCCGGGGGCTCCCAGTGGCTTTATCCAGTCGCCGCTTTCCCATCGGCCGATAATGTATCCTCCTTCCAGCCTGTCGGCATCCAGGATGAGCATTCCCTGCGGCTGCTTAAGCGGCAGAGTCCCGTCCCAGGGCTCTTCGGCTATGATGAGCGGAAGTATGCTCTGACTTTCTGTAGTGGCCGATGACCCGGAAACCCGGGCCGTGGACCCGGCTTCCTGCGTCGCTTCTGTAAGGCCCTGCCCGGAGGCGGCAAGCTGCTGTGCAAAACGCCGCATATCGCTGTTCAGGGTCTGCACGAACGAGGGGTTTATCTCCTTGAAGACAGGAAATACCAGGTTGCGTATCTTGTTCCGCTTGTAGTCGCTCAGGGCATTGGTCGCATCCTCCCTCCATACTAGGGAATGCTCCCTGGCGAAGCTTTCAATATCGGCCCTGGTCATACCCAGAAGAGGGCGCAGAAGGGGAATGTCCCGGAATTCCCTCAACGGAATAAAACCCTGCTCCTGCATACCTGCAAGGCCTTTTATGCCGGTTCCCCTGAGCAGGTTCAGGATCAGGGTTTCGGCATTGTCGTTGGCATTGTGGGCGACGGCGAGGGCATCGTAGGAGAATTCGCGGCACAGCTGCCCGAACCAGCGGTAACGCAGTTCACGGGCGGCCATCTCTATGCTGATGTGCTTTCTGGCAGCATAGGCGCGCGTTTCGAAGCGCTTTACGTGGCAAGGTACGCCGTAACGGGCGGCCCATTCCCGGACAAGGGCTTCGTCGGCGTCGGAATCGGCTCCCCTGAGGCCGAAGTTGCAGTGAGCAAGCGCGAAAGGCCCGCCATCGAGGCGGACCTTTTCTGCGAGGCACATCGAATCTATGCCTCCGCTCACTGCGAGCAGCAGTTTCACGCTATTTCTTGCTGGCAATGGTGTAGGTGAAGCCGAACTCCAGGAATTCCTTGAACTGGACTGCCTGAATCTTGTTCACCACTACGCCGTTCTGGTCCAGGACCTCTTTCTGCTTGATGGTGTCGTCGTAGATGAGGTTGGTGGAGAGGGTGAGGGCGAAGTACTTGGCAAGCTTCCAGAATACCTTGTTGTCCCAGTTCACGCGGATGTTCTGGGGATTCTTGAGGTAGTTGGAGAAGAGTACCAGCTGGGTGGTGTAGGAGAAGTTGTCGTTGATCACCCACTGGGCGTCCACCTTCACCTGGGCACCAAGCTCGAAGCGGTTGCCCTTGTAAGCTGTTACGGTGACACCGTCATCGGCAAGGATGGGTTCCATACCGTAGGTTTCGCGGAGCAGCTCGTTGTTTACGATCACCAGACCTCCGGTAATCGGGGCTACGTTCACGGACAGCCAGGGAGTGGGTGTCCACAGAAGACCGAGACCCAGATTGATGTAGGCGGGGGAGAGGAGACCGGATTTGAGCACCCTGGCGTCCTTCCAGTCCTGTACGGTGGGCTCATCGGTGGTGTAACCGCTGGGAGTCTTGTAGTCGAAGTTGTCACCGAACTGGGTCTTGAAGTCCAGGTTGGCGGAATAGCTCAAGTGCTTGATGGGGGTCTCGTAGCCCCACTTGGACTCAAAGTAGATACGGTCCTTGTTCTTCTGGGCGATGGGCTTGTCCTGGGAGTACAGGAAACCATAGTCCAGCTGCAGGCGGTTGTTCCAGATCATCTTGCCCTTGGCGTAGTTGGCGTTGGCATCTACGTTGGCTGCGAGGGTTACGCTGTTGTAACCGCCGGCGGCCCAGTTCTCAAGATAGGTCTGACCCAGGTTGATATTGGTAAGGATGCTTTCGGACCAGTACCTGGGCTTGGGTGCGGCCACGGCCACATCTTCGGCTTCGGTAAGGGTGGCGGCAGCCTCGGCCGCTACATCCTGGGCGGTATTCTGGGCATAAGCGCTCATACAGGCTGCGAGTGCTACTGCCGCAATAGTCATAATCTTTTTCATATCCTTTTGATATTAAGTTGTTTTCCTAGTATGAACGGGCAAACAGGACCCTCTGGTGCGAAGGTTTTCCGCTGTATACGCACTTGCCTTCTTCCATACAGACCGCGCTGTCCACGGGGATGCAGCGGATGGTGGCCTTGGTCTCTTCCTGGATGCGGGCCTCGGTTTCGGCCGTGCCGTCCCAGTGACAGAGCAGGAAGCCGCCCTTCTCGATTTCCTCCTTGAATTCCTCCCAGCTGTCCACCTTGCGGATGGAAGCGTCGCGGAAGGCGAGGGCCTTGTTGTAAATGCTCTTCTGGATATCGTCCAGCAGGCCGATGATCCTGTCCTCCAGGCCTTCGAGGGGCTCGGAAATCTTTTCCAGGGTGTCGCGGCGGCAAACCTCCACAGTGCCTGCGGCAAGGTCCCTCGGACCCATAGCCAGACGTACGGGAACGCCCTTGAGCTCCCATTCTGCGAACTTGAAGCCGGGACGGAGGGTGTCGCGGTCGTCCACCTCCACGCTGTGTCCCTTGGCCTCGAGGGCTTTCTTGAGCTCGTACATCTTGTCCAGCACTGCGTTGCGCTCTTCCTCAGATTTGTAGATGGGTACCATAACTACCTGTATGGGAGCCAGTGCGGGAGGAAGTACCAGGCCGTTGTCGTCTCCGTGGGCCATGATGAGGGCGCCCATCAGACGGGTGGAAACGCCCCAGGACGATGCCCAAACATAGTCCAGCTGGCCTTCCTTGTTGGCAAAGGTTACGTCGAAGCTCTTTGCGAAGTTCTGGCCCAGGAAGTGGGATGTACCCGCCTGCAGGGCCTTTCCGTCCTGCATCAGGGCCTCGATGGTAAGGGTGTCGAGTGCGCCGGCAAAACGCTCGCCGGGGCTCTTGTGTCCCACCACAACGGGAAGGGCCATCGTCTCACGGGCGAACTTTGCATATACGTTTACCATCTCCTCGGCCTTTGCATATGCCTCTTCAGAGGTGGCGTGGGCTGTGTGGCCTTCCTGCCAGAGGAACTCGGCGGTGCGAAGGAACAGCCTGGTGCGCATTTCCCAGCGCACCACGTTGCACCATTGGTTGCACAGGATGGGGAGGTCCCTCCAGCTGTGGATCCAGTTCTTGTAGGTGTTCCAGATAATGGTTTCGGAGGTGGGCCTTACCACAAGCTCTTCTTCAAGCTTTGCGCTGGGATCCACCACCACGCCCGGGCCGTCCGGATTTGTCATCAGCCTGTGGTGGGTAACCACGGCGCATTCCTTGGCGAAGCCTTCCACGTGTTCGGCCTCGCGGCTGAGGAAGGATTTGGGGATAAAGAGGGGGAAGTATGCATTCTTCACTCCGGTGCTCTTGAACATCCCGTCCAGGACCTGCTGCATCTTTTCCCAAATAGCATAACCATAGGGCTTTATCACCATACAACCCCTCACTGCCGACTGCTCCGCAAGGTCTGCCTTCACTACAAGGTCATTGTACCACTGGGAGTAGTTCTCCGACCTTTTTGTCACCTCTTTTGCCATAATTCTATTGTTTTTTTTCTTTTTTGTGCGTAAACTTGTCCCGTAGAAGCGGGGTTGCAGGTACAGAAATTGCAACATTAACCCCGGAACACCGGTTTTCCGGTGCAAAGATAGTATTTTTTATTGGATAAACGAAGGAGGTAAAGATGACTACAAGGACAATTCTCGCAAGCGTTTTTTCCGCTGCCTTCGCGCTTAGTTGCGCATCTTCTGCACAGTTCGTAAATGCGCAGCGTTTCGACGATGGTCTGTACACTGCCCCGGCTTCTGCCAACCAGGCTTCCGTATCCGATGCGGAACTCGATAACCTGCTGGCCGACAGCCGTTCCACCCAAGCATACCTGGCCGATAAACAGGACAGCGTAAGCGTTGCTCCCCAGGTCGTTCCGGCTCCCGCCCAGGAGCTTGCCTCCACAACTACCGTAGTGAATGTGGTGAGCCCCCTCTGGGCCCTTGACTGGTACAGCCCCTGGTATTACTACGACTGGTACAGGCCTTACTACTATTATTCGTGGTACAGGCCCTATTACTGGCGTCATCATTATTACAGCTGGTACGACCCCTGGTATTACGACAGCTGGTACTGGCACAGCTCCTGGTACTACCATCCGTACTACTACCATCATCACCACCACTATTACGGCTACTACGGAGGTCCCCACCATCACTGGTGGTACAGCCGTCCCGCACCTTCCGGCCTTCGCGGAGGTCATTACGAGATGGCGATGGGAGGCTCGTCCTTCAGCAGGGGAACGGTGTATTCCGGCAGGAACGGTTCCTCAATCGGCAGGAATTCCTCCACTCGCAGCGGCGCCGTCTCCCGCAGCGGCAGCACGGCCAGCGCCAGGTCCACCGGCGGAGTTTCCCGCAGTTCATCGGCCTACAGCCCTTCAGTACGCACAGCGACGGCTGTTTCCAGAACGGCTGCAAGCACCCGCTCCGGCAGCACCCGGGTAAGCGGCGGCAGCAGCGGAGTCCGCTCATCTTCATCGGCCTCCCGCAGCTATTCCGGCGGCGGAGCTTCACGCAGCTACTCCTCCGGTTCCCGTTCCGGCGGCAGCACTTCCTACAGGTCCTCAGGCAGCTCTTCCCGTTCAGGCAGTTCTTCCTACAGGTCTTCTTCAGGTAGCAGCTCCTATCGCTCATCCGGCAGCAGTTCTTACCGCTCGTCCGGCAGCAGCAGCCGTTCGTCCGGAAGTTCGTCCTACCGTTCTTCGGGCAGCAGCTCGTCCTACCGCTCGTCCGGTGGAAGTTCCTCCCGCAGTTATTCGGGCGGCAGCTCCTCCCGCAGCTATTCCGGCGGCAGTTCTTCGCGCAGCTATTCCGGAGGTAGCTCTTCCCGCAGCTATTCCGGCGGCAGTTCGCGTTCTTCCGGTGGCTACTCCGGCGGCAGTTCACGCTCTTCCGGTGGCAGTGGAAGACGTTAATCTGAATCTTTCATACACGATATGA
This sequence comes from Bacteroidales bacterium, assembly GCA_017961015.1. Classification (GTDB taxonomy): domain Bacteria; phylum Bacteroidota; class Bacteroidia; order Bacteroidales; family UBA932; genus Cryptobacteroides. The sequence continues at coordinate 20,143 of JAGCYC010000023.1, forward strand.
GACACAGTGTTTTAACCATAGCTTTATTGCTGGGCGCCTTTACGGCAGCCTCGGCCCAGGAGTTGGGCGACGTCCGCCTCTTCTCCGATAACGTCTATACCGGTACGGCCCGTACAGCAGGTATGGGCAACGCGGTGAGCGCGGTCGGCGGCGACGTGGGCAGCATCGGCATCAACCCTGCCGGTTCCGCAGTGGCCGGCTATTCCCAGTTCGTATTCACACCCGGAATCAGCATCTCTTCAATGACTGCCGAGGGTACGGTCTTCTCCGGTATGACGGATCCTGTCGGCCTGGGAGACAGGAACAGCATCGGCTATGCCAGGGGAAAAATTCCGAATATGGGCTTTGTGATCAGTTCCGATACCGGACGGCGCAGCGGCCTCAAGCGCATCAGCCTGGGTGTCCTGTCCAATGCCACCTACGACTATACCGGAAAGTTCATCTCCTCCGGCGTAAACCTGGATAATTCCTACGCCGCGTCTCTGGCTTCATCGGCCGATGGCTTCCTGCACGACGTCCTGGGCAAGGAGGACTGGTTCTACAGCGGAGACCCTTCGCGTATGCCCCTCTGGGAAGATATGGCAGGTTATCGCGGACGTATGTTCAATATGGTGGACGGCCAGGACGGCGCCTATGTCGCCCTCACCGAGGCCAAAGGCTCCGACGGCAAATACCGTCTGGCGGCTCCTATCTACCAGGAATACGGCCAGCGGACCAATGGCTTCAAGCACGATATGGTGATTAACGCTGCCCTCAATTTCTCCGATATCCTGTACATAGGTGCCAACCTTGGTATGAGCTATCTGGTTTGCAACCGCAGCACTTACTGGCAGGAAGAGCCTGATAACCCCTCCGAGTATCCTACAATCGCATATTCCGACGGCACAGAGGCCCGTTTCAACTGGCTGCGTATGCAGCAGAATCTGCGTACCAACGGTACCGGTGTATACTTCAAGCTGGGTGTCCTGGTACGTCCTGTCGCAGGTCTGCGACTGGCTGCAGCCATTCAGACTCCTACTCTGTACACAATTTCGGAAACTTATGCCTATCAGTCCCAGGTATCCCTGTCAGGTCTCAGTACCGGAGAGGTAAATACACCGGAAGGAGAGTCCCGCTACTCTTTCAGTTCTCCGATGCGCTTCAACGCTGGCGCGGCCTACAGCTTCAAGCGTGCCGTCCTGAGTGTGGACTATGAGCTGTGCAACTTTTCGGCTGCCCGCTTCTCGTCCTATTCCGACGATGACTTTGCCTTCGGCGACCACGGCTTCACCAGCCTCAACGACAACGTGCGTGACAGCTACGGCGTCTCCCACCAGATCCGTCTGGGCGGCGAATTCCGTCTGACTCCCAACATCGCCCTGCGCGGAGGTTACAACCTCATCACTGCAGGGGAGCAGGGACTGGATATGTCCTATGCCAGCCATATCGGCTCTCTCGGCTTCGGCTGGTCTTCCGACGGTCCTTTCTTCGTGGATGCCGCCGTCAGGGTCCGTACTGCCCGCAGTTCGTACTACACTCCTTACTATTATTATACGTACGACCGTGACAACGGAAGCTACCTGGAGAAGTACATCGACGATAGCGTGGTCACCCCCGAGGTAAGGGTGTCGCCGCTGTATTTTGACGGTATGGTCACTCTTGGCTGGCGCTTCTGACACGTGTTTCCTGCCAATTTGTCAGCGCAGGGACGCTGGCACGAAGTTCGATATTTACCAGGCGTCGTCCGGAAACGGGCGGCGCTTATTGGTAAATTAAAAACTTGAAAGATATGGGAAAAATTATTGGTATCGACCTTGGAACCACGAATTCCTGCGTGGCTGTAATGGAAGGCAACCAGCCTACCGTTATCATTAACAACGAGGGTCAGCGCACTACTCCTTCCGTCGTTGCTTTCACCGACGGCGGCGAGCGCAAAATCGGGTCTCCGGCCAAGCGGCAGGCCATTACGAACCCTCATAACACGGTGTTCTCCATCAAGCGTTTTATGGGTGAGACCTTCGACCAGGTGGGCACCGAAGTCGCACGTGTACCTTACAAGGTAGTCCGCGGCGACAACAATACCCCCCGCGTGGACATCAGCGGCAAGCTCTATACTCCGCAGGAGATATCGGCAATGATCCTTCAGAAGATGAAGAAGACGGCCGAGGAATACCTCCGTCAGGAAGTTACCGAGGCTGTCATCACCGTTCCCGCTTACTTCTCCGACTCCCAGCGTCAGGCCACCAAGGAGGCCGGCCGCATCGCGGGCCTGGATGTGAAGCGTATCATCAACGAGCCCACCGCAGCCGCACTTGCATACGGTCTTGACAAAAAAGACAAGGATATGAAGGTGGCAGTGTACGACCTTGGCGGCGGTACTTTCGATATTTCCATCCTCCAGCTGGGCGACGGCGTGTTCGAGGTGCTCTCCACCAATGGTGACACTCATCTGGGCGGTGACGACTTCGACCAGGTAATCATTGACTGGCTGGCCCAGGAGTTCGCTTCGGAGAATGGCGGAATCGACCTCAAGAAGGATCCTATGGCCCTGCAGCGTCTTAAGGAAGCTGCCGAAAAGGCCAAGATCGAGCTCTCCAGCCAGACTTCCACCGAAATCAACCTGCCTTATATTATGCCTGTGGACGGCGTGCCCAAGCATCTTGCAAAGACTCTCACCCGCGCCAAGTTCGAACAGCTTTCCGACAACCTGTTCCAGCGTTCCATCGCCCCTTGCCGCCAGGCACTGAGCGATGCCCACCTGAATCCTTCCGACATTGACGAGGTCCTTCTCGTGGGCGGTTCCACACGTATCCCTTACGTGCAGGAGCTGGTAAAGAATTTCTTCGGCAAAGAGCCCAACAAGAGCGTGAATCCCGACGAGGTCGTGGCTATCGGCGCCTCCATCCAGGGCGGTGTCCTTGCCGGTGACGTGAAGGACGTGCTCCTTCTGGATGTCACTCCTCTTTCCCTCGGCATCGAGACCCTGGGCGGCGTGATGACCAAGCTCATCGAGTCCAACACCACTATCCCTGCCAAGAAGAGCCAGATATTCTCTACTGCGGCCGATAATCAGCCCGGTGTGGAAATCCGCGTACTCCAGGGCGAGCGCCCTATGGCAAAGGACAACAAGCAGATAGGCATCTTCCATCTGGACGGCATCGCCCCCGCACCCCGCGGAGTGCCTCAGATTGAGGTCACCTTCGATATAGACGCCAACGGCA
>JAGCYC010000024.1 GCA_017961015.1 Bacteroidales bacterium
CATCACCACCATCACCACGAGGAAGGTGAGGGCGAGATTAAGGAAAGCATAATCAAGATTGCGGCGGCCGCGGTGCTGCTGCTTGCCGCCTGGCTCATCGAGCGCAATACCGACTGGGCCCTGTGGCAGTATCTGCTGCTGTATCTTGTCCCCTATCTTGTGGTAGGCTGGGAAACCCTTAAGGAGGCGGCCGAGGCCCTTGTGCACGGCGAAGCGATGGAAGAGGACTTCCTGATGAGCGTCGCCACCCTCGGAGCCCTTGGAATCGGCTTCCTTCCCGAGGCCGAAGCCCAGTTCCCCGAGGCGGTTTTCGTAATGCTCTTCTTCCAGCTGGGCGAGCTCTTCGAGCATATTGCCGAAGGCCGGAGCCGCCGCAGCATATCCCACCTTATGGACATACGTCCCGACATCGCCCACCTCGTCAAGGGTGAGGCCGTGGAAGACGTAGCGCCCTCCGAACTGGAAGTGGGCCAGACCATACTCATCCGCCCCGGAGAGAAAGTTCCCGTGGACGGAGTGGTGCTTGACGGGCACAGCAGCCTGGATACCGTTGCCCTTACCGGCGAGAGCGTTCCGCGCAGCATCGGCCCCGGCGAAGAACTGCTTTCCGGCTGCGTGAACCTGAGCGGGGTGCTCACCGTAAAAACTACCAAGCTCTTCGGCGAATCCACGGCATCCAAAATACTCGAGCTGGTGGAAAGCGCCGCATCCAGCAAGTCCGGCAGCGAGCGTTTCATCACCCGCTTCGCCCGCATCTATACCCCTGTGGTGGTCGCGCTGGCTGTACTGCTTGTAATCATTCCCGGCTTAATTACCGGACAATGGGCCACCTGGCTGTACCGGGGCCTGCTTTTCCTTGTTGTCTCCTGCCCCTGCGCACTGGTAATCTCGGTTCCCCTGACCTTCTTCGGCGGCCTTGGCGGAGCCTCCCGCAAGGGTATCCTCATCAAGGGATCCCGCCTTATGGACAGCCTGGCCAAACTGCGGACGGTAGTCTTTGACAAGACCGGCACCCTCACCGAGGGCGTGTTCCAGGTGAGCGCCGTCCATCCCGACAAAATCGGCAAAGAGGAACTCCTGCACCTTGCCGCCCACGTGGAGAGGCATTCCACCCACCCCATCGCCCAGGCCCTTAGGGACGCTTTCCCAGCCGAGGCCGATGGCTGCGAGGTGGCCGATATCCGCGAAACCGCCGGCGAGGGCGTAATAGCCTCCGTCAACGGAAAACAGGTGGCGGTAGGAAACTCCAAGCTGATGACCCGCGTGGGCTCGGAATTCCGCCCCTGCCATCACGAAGGAACCCTCGTGCACGTGGCCATCGACGGGGAATACGCCGGCCATATCGTGATTTCAGACAAGCTCAAGGCCGATACCCCCGCTGCCCTTGAGGCCCTCCGGAAGGCGGGCATCGGCAAGATAGCTATGCTCACCGGCGACAGCGAAGCCATAGCCGGGGCCCTTGCAAAGCGGCTGGGTCTGGACAGCTGGAAAGCAGGCCTTCTGCCCCAGGACAAACTCGCCGAAGTGGAGGCCCTTGAAGCCACCGGCGCCCCCCTTGCCTTCGTAGGCGACGGAATCAACGACGCCCCCGTCCTCACCAGGGCCGATATCGGCATAGCCATGGGCGCCATGGGCTCCGACGCCGCCATCGAGGCCGCCGACGTAGTGCTAATGGACGACAAACCCTCCAAGGTGGCCGATGCCGTGAGGATAGCCCGTCGAACCCTTGGCATAGCCAGGCAGAACATCGTTTTCGCAATCGGAATCAAAGTGTTGGTGCTAGTCCTTTCGGGCCTCGGCTTCGCCACGATGGGTATGGCTGTATTTGCCGATGTAGGAGTAACCGTGATAGCGGTGCTCAACGCCATGCGCGCCCTTCGCGTATAGATACGGGCTGTTTTAGCAGTCGCTTGTGGTCGGTTTTGTGTTTTTTTTGCTTATATTTGTAGCCTATGACCGAAACCGACCACATTAATTTCGACGCTGTACTGCAAAAGCTTGAACCCATCACGCTGGACGAGATGGATTCAATCAAGCTGATGAACAGGATAGACTCCAAGTTCCTTACTCACGAGTCGGTGCTGGTCAAGGTCCTGGAAGATGCCGCTGCCGCCGGCTACCGCGTCCTCACCATCGGCGATATAAGGCAGGCCCGTTACAATTCAACTTATTACGATACGGCCTCCTACCGGATGTTCCGTGATCATCACAATCGCAGGCTCGTGAGGCAGAAGGTCCGCACCCGCATCTATCTGGATTCCGGCGATGCCTTCCTGGAGATAAAGCGCAAGAACAACCACGGCCGTACCAAGAAAAAGCGCATCGGCATCCCTGCCTCCCAGATGATGGATTTCAGCTCCAATGCCGATGCCTGCGCCTACCTGCAGAAGCATTCCTGGTTCACCCAAAGCGAGCTTACCCCCGCCGCCGAAACGGTGTTTACCCGCATAACGCTGGTGAACCCGGGCAAGACGGAGCGTCTTACCATAGACAGCAATCTGCACTTCAAGAACTTCAGGACCGGTTTCAGCACTACGCTGGAAGACACGGTGATAATAGAACTCAAGCAGGACGGAAGGGCCTACAGCCCGATGAGAAAGATCCTGCTGGACAACAGGGTGAAGCCGGTGAGGGTGAGTAAATACTGCATAGCCGTAACCCTCACCGAGCCCTCGCTTACCCGCGGGCGCTTCAAGGTGAAAGTGCGCCGTATCGAGAAAGAAATTAGCAAAAAACTTATAAGCGTATGATAGACAAGATTTTCCGCTTCGTACAGGACGATATCGCTTCCTTTGGCGGAGCCGAGCTGGGCGACGACCTCCTGCTCGATGTCCAGACCATCACGGACGCAATGATGACCACCGCCCAGAAGATAGGCGAACTGGGAATCCGCTTCGCAATCAACCTGCTGGTGTGCTGGATACTGGTGCACTTCTTCTATTACAGGAAGAGCCGCCGCCGTGACTACTACTTCACCTTCATCCTCTTCTCATCGGCAATGCTCACCCTGCTGTACATTATGGGCAATGTGGAGGTCGGAGTGGGACTCACCCTGGGACTTTTCGCCATCTTCGGGGTTATCCGCTACCGCACGGAGACGGTTCCTGTCCGGGAGATGACCTACCTGTTCGTAATCATCGCCCTGGCCGCCGTGAACGGCCTTGCACCCCTGTACAGGGTGGTGGACATAAGCACCAATCCGCACTACGAGCTCGGGCTTGGAAATGTGGGGGTTATGGCCCTGGTGAACCTGCTCATCGTAGTACTTATCTGGGTGTTCGAGAGCGAGAGCCTCGTAAAGCACGTGACCACCAAGCTGGTGCTGTACGACCGTATCGAACTTATCGTCCCCGAAAAGCGGGAAGAACTTCTGGCCGACCTTGAGAAGCGCCTTGGCGTGAAGGTGGAAAACGTGGAGATCGGCCACGTGGACTTCCTCAGGGATGCCGCATTCATCAAAGTGTATTACCGTTTGGGCAAGGGGGAAGCCAATTCCGTGAATATGATCACCCGTGCCAAAGATTACGTAGGTTAAAATGAATCGTCTACTTATTGCCATAGCCCTTTTCCTCCCCATCGGCATGGCAGCACAGGACCTGGAGTTCGGGGCTCGCGCTTCGGTTGGAGCGGAGTACAGGATTATCAAGGGTCTGCACGTGGTTTACGAGGAGGAGATACGCTCGACGGCCGATTTCTCCACTGCCGGGGCCATGACCAACACCCTTTCGAGCATCCGCACCACCGTTGGCATAACGTACAAGCCCATCAAGTACCTGAAGATTGGGATAGGCTACACTCTCATCAACCCCTGGAAAGCGTCCAAGGAAATCGAACTGGACGACGGAAGCGTCGGAATCTACCGTGGCTTCTGGGCCCCCCGCCACCGTGCCTACCTGGACGTTGCGGGCCTGTACCGGCTGGGTGATTTCCAGTTCTCCCTGAAGGAGAGACTGCAGTTCACCCACCGCACGGATCCTGAGATGAACGAGTTCCAGTCCACCCGCGACGCCTTCGGCCTGAAGAGCCGCGCCACAGTCAAGTACCGCAGGTTCAAGGACTTCCAGCCTTCGCTGTCGTTCGAGATACGTACTGCCCTCAACGATCCCTGGGGTTCCATCTCGGGATCGGCCAAGACCAACAAGGGGGGACGCACCTACTATTCCTACACCCACGAGGGCTATACTCACGTATATAACAACCGTTACCGCGGAATCCTTGGGGCCGATATCAGCCTGGGCCGCCATCACAGCCTGGAGCCTTACGTCCTGTTCGACTACATCTCGGACTACGAGATAGACACCAACGGCGACGGCACGCGCCTTTTCACTGCCACGACCGGCTACGTGGACGCCTTCATGCTAAGCCTGGGCCTAAGTTACGTATTCAACTTCTAGCCTGGGGCCGATACAAAAAATAAGACCTGCCGTCCAATCGGGCGGCAGGTCTTTTGTTTCCGGGTCCGGATTATTTGCCGAGGCCTTCCTTGACGGCGGCGCTTAGCTCGTCGTACAGGGCGTCGGTCTTTTCCAGCAGGGCCTTGCGCACTTCGGTGAAATAGGCTTTCTTGCCCTCTGCGGGGGCGGCGACAACCTTCTCGCGAAGCTCGTTGTACAGATCTACGGCCTTGTCTATAAGATCGGCCAGCTTATCGGCACCGTTGCCGGCGGTATGGTTCAGGAAAAGGGTGCATTCGTCCACGAATGAACCGATCACATACTCAATGTCTTTTTTGATGTCTCTTAGATTCATATCTTTCTGAATTAATTCAGTGCAAAGATACACTTTTTTTGCAATGTAAAAAATGCCAGAAGCCGATATGGAGTCCTTTTGCGCGATCCGGGTTCTTTTTTACAGATTATCCCATTTGTAATAATAAGGGGAGAGTATTTTGTGTGGAATCTGAAGCTCCGATGCCAGCGAGCGCCAGCCTTTGATGTTATCGCGCACTTCCTCTATGATATCAGCCGCTTCTTTCCGTTCAATCATATAGTTGTCAGATGCCGATAATAGGGCGTTGATGTCCGACTGCTCAGTGTACTGGTCGATGAGCAGGCATTGGTGAGATTTGACTCCGGGGTTAATGTCGTATGCCGGGGAAAGAGTCCAACCCTTTGGGGTAAGAAGAAAGCCATGATTGCGGAAATGGTCGTCGGTGTTGCCGAAAAGCACATTGAAAGCGACCCGGCGGTAGAGCTCCCTAAGGTTTTGTCCGGCATTCACGCATCCTTGCAGGATGAAATCCACAATGTCCAGATAGCCATTACCCGTGCTGCAGCCGGCTCCGTCATCCAGGCCAAGCAGCGACATTGCAGAAGCGAAGTGTATGCGCTTGCCATCTGATGTTCTGTCGAAACGTTCTGACAGTAAAAGGTCTTGGCTTCTTGAAATCCTGACGGTGCGGGTTTGGGCGACACGGATACCGGCGGCTGCGGCTAAGCGATGAGAGAAGTGCTCTATGAGTTCTGTATTCTCCAGGTCTTTTCTGGACGGGAATTTTGCGACATAGAGTGTGCCATCGGCATCGATGATGTTGGCTTTTGGCCGGGCTCCGCCAAGTGATGATCCGGGATCTATTAGTTGATCCAGCCAACGTCTCTCTGGCAATTCGTTACGCTCTTCCGCCAACTCAATCTCCTGGCAGGCTTCACACAGGGCGTGAAGGCTCTCAATGGGAGGGACAAGATAATTAGCACCGGCATTTATGTAGCCGCCACCGTCTTGGCTTTTGTAACGTATGCCGCCCATACGGGTGAAGTCCTCAATACCTGTGAGGTAGTCATAATTGGTAAGCATACGCACTGCCCTTCCCTCCGATTGTGCCATCAGGCGTTCTCTGCGGTCAAGTAGCAGCCGGCCCCAACGGTCGGGGAAGGAATCTTTGACGAAGCCAAACACGCTGTCCAAACTACGAGGGTGCTGCAACATCGGGACGTTCATAATGTCACCGCTCAACACAATCCCACCATGCCTCACCAGCCACTCGCGCGAGTACTCAAAGACAAAGTGATCCTTGCCGCGAACACGGTCGTAGCCCAACGTACCAATCTCTTGCGGAAATGCAAAAAAATTGAAATCCGCGTAAACGCTTATTCTTTTCATTTCCCCAACAATTCTGAGTCTTGAAGTTGACGGCCAAGTGCATCGTCGGCAGCCAGCAGCGAAATGTCCTTTTCCAGATTCAGAGCAAAGAGGACACGTGCATAGATACCCATTGCCACCCTGGGGTCTCCGTGTTCTACCTTGGAGACAGTCAGACGCGTCACCGTTGCCCTGTCTGCTATATCCTGCATTGAGAGATGCCTGCGCTTACGTGCCAGCATAATTTGCTCGCCCATAAGCTGCAACCGCTGCGTCAAAGCCCTCGGCATCATCTTTCCAAATGTATCCTTGCTCATATTTGTTATTTATCGTATGCAAAAGTAGTAAATTTTGTTTAGTATAACAAACATTTTAACAATTTCGGAAATTCAGAAACAATTAAGCACCGGGATAACAAGACCGAGAAATAAACGAGGCCGCTTTGCAGCGGCCCTATTCTTATATTTCTGAATAAATAAAGATAGCAATTTTATTTGAATCTGCCACTCAATGCACTTTGTTCCGTAAACCTCCTGCGAAGATTTGCAATCGCAGGGCAATTAGTTTGTCTTTGTGGAAATGACAGAGGATATGAAACGTTTTTTGATTTTTCACGGCTTCCGGCATTCTGCATCCGCTTCTGGTAATTATTTGAACAGGGCTCTCACCAGGGCCGGAATATCGGCCACCTTCACCACTTCTATGCCGGGGGATTTGCGGTCCAGACGGCTGTAGGAGGAGATGAATATGCGCTTGAAACCCAGCCGGGCGGCCTCTACGGCGCGACGGTCGGCCTGGGAGACGGGGCGGATTTCACCGCTCAGGCCCACCTCGCCGGCAAAGCATACGTCGGAGGGGATGGGGTAATCGAAATTGGACGAAAGCACGGCGGAAATCACCGCCAGGTCGCAGGCAGGGTCGGTAATGCGGAGCCCGCCGGCCATATTCAGGAACACATCCTTCTGCCCGAGCTTGAAACCCGCACGGCGCTCAAGCACGGCCAGCAGCATATTCAGGCGGCGGACGTCAAAGCCCATGGCGCTGCGCTGGGCGGTACCGTAGACGGCGCTCGAGACCAGAGCCTGAACCTCGAAGAGGAAGGGGCGGTTGCCGTCCAGCATTGCCGATATGGCCGTCCCGGAAAGCCCCGCCTCGTGCATAGGGATGAGCATTTCCGAAGGATTGGCCACTTCCCTGAGCCCGCTGCCCGTCATTTCGAAGACGGCCAGTTCGCTGGTGGAGCCGAAGCGGTTCTTTATGGAACGGAGCACCCTGTAGGCGCCGCGGTTCTCGCCTTCGAACTGCAGTACTACATCCACGATATGCTCAAGGATCTTGGGGCCTGCGATTGTGCCTTCCTTGGTTATATGGCCGATAAGGATTACAGGGATGCCGCTTTCCTTGGCAAAGCGCAGCAGCTGGGCGGCCACTTCCTTTATCTGGCTCACGCTGCCGGCGGTGGATTCCACGCTCTGGCAGTACATTGTCTGGACGGAATCCACAATCATCAGGTCCGGGGCCACCTCCTCGGCCTCGGAAAGGATGGCGCCCATATCCGTTTCGCTGAAAATGAGGCAGTTGTCGCAGGCGCCGCCGAGGCGGTCGGCCCTCATCTTCACCTGCTTGACGCTTTCTTCGCCGGTGACGTAGAGGGTTTTTAGCTCAGGCCTGTGGAGGGGCAGCTGCAGCGACAGGGTACTCTTGCCGATGCCGGGCTCGCCGCCCATAAGCACCAGGGAGCCTTTCACGATGCCGCCTCCCAGGAGGCGGTCCACTTCGGCCGATCCCAGCGACACGCGGTCCTCCTGCGTGGTGGAAACCTCCTTCAGGGGCAGGGGTTTGTGCGATGCGCCGGGTACGCTCATCCGCGCGGCCTTGCCGGCCGGCCCCGTCACAACTTCCTTCTCCACAAGGGTATTCCATTCCCCGCAGGCGGGGCATCGGCCCAGCCATTTCGAGTATTCATTGCCGCAGTGGCTGCAAAACCACACGGACTTGGTCTTCGTCGTTGCCATAAAACAAATGTTTCCGGCTGTAAATATACAAAAAAAGAGGCGGACCCTGTAGAGCCCGCCCCATTAAAATGAGCTGATTAAAGCTTATTTTGCGATAGCGTCCTTGGCAGCGGCGGCAGCAGCGTCAACGGCGTTAACGGCGGCCTGCTCGGCAGCGTCCTTAACATCCTCGGCGGCACCCTTGACAGCCTCTTCCAGAGTCTTGGTCTCGGCGCATTCTTCCTTAGCTTCGCAGCATTCCTCGGCGGCTTCCTCGGCGGGAGCTTCGGCCTTCTTGTTGTTGTTGTTACCACAGGCAACTGCAGCGGCGATCATAGCCACAACTGCTACAGACATGAAAACTTTCTTCATAATACGTATTTTTTAAAGAGTTAGAAATTTTCCAAACACAAAAATAAAGGATTATTTTGACAAGTCAATGATTTTTTTGCAAAAAATTGAGACTTAAATATTTTCTGAGAGATGCTTCTCCCATTTCCAGGCGGCGCGGAGCGTGTCGTCTATGGAGCGTTCGGCCTTCCAGCCCAGTTCCTTGTTGGCCAGGGAAGGATCGGCCCAGATGGCGGTCACATCGCCCTCGCGACGGGGTGCAAAGCGGTAATTGAGCTTGATCCCGTTCACCTTTTCGAAGCTTGTGACCAGCTCCAGCACGCTCAGGGGACGGCCGGTGCCGATGTTGTAAACCTCGCAGGCTTCCTTCATCCGGCCTTCCAGCATACGGGTAACTGCGGCCACGTGAGCCTTGGCCAGGTCCACGATGTCGATATAATCCCTCAGGCAGGTGCCGTCGGGTGTGGGATAGTTGTTACCGAAGATGGAGAGGCATTCCCTGCGGCCGGCAGCCGTCTGGGTGATGAAAGGAACCAGATTGTTGGGGACTCCGCGGGGAAGTTCGCCGATAAGGGCGCTCGGATGTGCGCCGATAGGGTTGAAGTAGCGCAGCAGTATGCCCTTGATGGCGCCGTCGGAGGCTTTCACCGTGTCGCGGAGGATATCCTCGCACATCTGCTTGGTGTTGCCGTAGGGCGAAGTGGCTTCCTTCCGGGGGCTCTGTTCGGTCACCGGGACCTTGTCTGGTTCGCCGTAAACCGTTGCCGATGAAGAGAAGAGCACCTGGCATCCGCCCTGCTCCTGTGCGGCCTCCAGAACATTGATGAAGCTCACCAGGTTGTTCCTGTAGTACATAAGGGGCTTCTGCACCGACTCGCCCACAGCCTTGAAGGCGGCGAAATGGATTACGGCGTCTATCCTGTAACGGGCAAAGAGATCCTTTACCGCAGCGAGGTCGCAGAAGTCGATCACTTCCAGGGGCAGGTCCTCCTGCCCGGTAATCTTTTTGACACCCTCGTAGCAGCTGCGGTCACAGTTGGAAAAGTTGTCGGCAACAACTACCTTGTATCCCGCTTCAAGCAGTTCTACGCTCACGTGTGAGCCGATGAAACCGGCACCGCCGGAAACCAATACAGTCTTGCTCATTTCTTTTTCTTTAGTTTTTCTTTGGCTTTTTTCAGGTATTTCTCAAACAGGGCTTTCTCCCGTTGTGATTTGCGTTCCAGGCGCCTGAGGGCCTTCAGTTTGCGGGCGCGCTGCTTCTCCAGCTTGCGCTGTGCCTTGGCGGCCTGCCTTTGCTCGTAGCGCATATCCTGCTCGGCCCAGCGGGCTTCGCGTTCGGCCTGCTTCCGGGCCTTCTTTTCGGCCTTGATGGCCGCCTTGCGCTCCTTCTCCCTTGCCTTTATCTGTGCTGGAGTAAGGTCCTTCTCGTCTACTGCGGCCGCCTTGGACAGGCTGTCGGCTGCTGCGGCCATACTGCTGTCGGCAGGCTGCGTAAGGGTGTCCAGGCTGTCGGGAGGCGCTGTGGCGGTGCTGTCGGCAAGGACTGCGCGTTTGGCACTGTCGGCCGCTGCGGCGCGTGCCAGGGCAGCCGCGTGCTCCCTTTCCACTGCGAGCGAATCCCGAATGGCGATGTCGCGGTACAGCTTCTTTATGTAGCCGGGGAAGTAGATATCGGTCTGCTTGAACTCAGTGTGGGGGCGTGCCCGGTACGAGGTCCTTTCGCTGGCGCGGGGCTTTAGCGAGGTGACATCGGCCGGAGACTTTGGCCTTATCTCGGGGTCCCAGCGGAAGCCCTTGAGCTGGCGGTCTTCCTCGGGCAGCTGCACTGTGGGATAACCGTCGTTGGTGGGGTTGTCGTAGTAGTACATCCGCTCGATGTCGCCGTCCTTGAAGGTGGCGTATATCATCTTGGAATCCACGCGGTTAACCGTTGCCAGGACATCGTTCTCCACCAGGTAGAAGAGGGTGGAGGCGCCTCCCAGGGCGTCGAAGCGCTGAAGGACCGATGTGGAATCGAAGTAGGCCACCATCTCGGCTCCGCGTATCTGGTCGAAGCTCACGGGATCCTCCTGGATGGTGATGAAGGCATTCGAGAGCAGGTTCGCCTTTTCGATACGGTTGTTCTTCACGACCATATAGATGCTGTCGGCGGCGTACTGCCTGTCGCCTTCATTGTAGAAAATGGGCTGCCGGAACAGGCGGATGAGCGAGTCCAGGTCGCTGTAGGTGAGCGAGTCGCAGGCCATCTGCATATCCTTGCGGAACAGCCTTACGCGGTTGATCCCTTCCAGGAAGGCAATCTTGGTGCTGTCTTTAGGAGGTTCCTGCGTGGCCGATGTATCGGCGGGCGCTTTGCCGATGGCCGATGAATCGGCCGGAGGGACGGGGCTGCCGTCGGGTGCCGGGGGTACGTCGGGGGGCGGGGTGTTCCCCTGGGCCGATGTGCCGCTGCTGTCGGCCGGCGCCTTGGGAGAGGGCCCTGCCTCAGGCGCAGGTGCGGGGGCCTTGCCGGGGGCATCGGCCTTGCCACCCGCGGCCTCGTTCGCGGGCTTTCCGGCCTTGCCTTTGGCGGGGAAAGGCGGGCGGTTGGGGTCATTCTTCGCGGCTTCCTCGGCGGCCTTGGCGGCCTCTTCGGCGGCGGTCCTGCGGTATTCCATTATGGGATCGCCGGAGATGTCCTCAAGCCTCTTTGCGGCGTCAGTTATCCAGGGCTCGGGGATGTCGCAGCGCTTGATGCTGCGGTAAATCAGGGTATCGGCCCCAAGGTACAGGCTGTCGCGGCGGCCCTTTTCCTCGGTCACCGACATAATGGCCGGTTCGCGGGTCATACGTATCTGCGAGAGGCCGTCTGAGTATACGAAACGGCCGGCGAGTGCATATACATTGCGCGTGGTGTCCATAAGCTCCACGCTTCCGCGCATCTCCACGTCGCGGCGGTCGCGCCAGTACCAGAGGCTGTCCGACCAGGTTTCCTGGTCCTCGGTCATCATATGCACCTTGCGGCGGAAGAAGAACAGTTCGCGGGAACGGTCGTACCATCCGTCGTTGGCGGAGAGCATATCCTTGTTCTGCCACATATCGGTTCCGTAGCCGAAGTAGGCCGTGGAGAGGTCGGAGCGGTATTCCAGGCGGGAGGTCTTCACGAAGGTGGTGTCCATATACATATTCACCTGGTCGTTGAAGACGAAGAGCCTGGCCTTGGAGTCGTATGTTCCGTACATACTTTCCATCACCTGGCCGTCCTTGTCGCGCATGGCGGCGCCGTTGTGGAAGATTGCCACGGAATCCTTGGTGTTGTAGTCCAGGTAGCGGGTCCTCAGGATATTGCCGTCCTTGTCTTCAAGCTGGACAAGGTCGCCGCGGAACTTGGCCATATTCTCGTCCACGATGTACTGGAGCGTGGCGCTGGACAGCTTTGTGCGGTCCTGGATTATGCGCACGTGCCCTATCGCGTCGATGATGTTGGTGTTTACGTTCCAGAGTGCCGTGTCGCAGAGCAGATAGGTGTCGTTGTGAAGGAACTTGGCCGGTCCAACCACCTTGCGGTAGTTCTGCCCGTTCTGGTCTATCAGCTGGGCCGATTTGGCACTTATCAGACGCACCAGATTGTCCTCGCGCTTCTTTTTGACCTGGGCGACGACCACCTGGCCGATGCACAGGAGCACGGCTGCTGCAGCAAGGACGGTATGCAGTTTACCCTTCAAGCTATTTGCGGCTGTTCCAGACTTCCCGCGAGAACTCGCAGCCCTTCATCAGCGGGTCTATGATGATGTAGGTGCTCTTGATCTTTTCCTCCAGGAAGGCGTCCACAGCCTCCATCTGCTTTTTCTGCTCCACCTCTTCCAGGATCTGGGTGTAGTCGTTCTCGAAGGTGGCGGTATGGGCGGGGATGATCTTGTCTACGCGGATAATCTTGTAAACCAGGTTGCCCTGGCGCCCCTGCTGGTAGCCTTCGTTGTCCTGGGACTCCACCGGGGCCGATATCTCGCCTTCCTTCAGGTCCTTGATGGCGGCGTAGTCGGCCGGCTTCAGCTGGTCTATCTCGAAGTAGGCCGATCCGGTGGCAGGGTCGGCCATCTGGCCGCCGTTGGTGCGGGTGGCCAGGTCCTCGGACCAGAAACGGGCCGCGAGGGCGAAGTCCAGTTCGCCGGAAGTGATCTGGGTCTTGAGGCTGTCCAGTTTGGAGAAGGCCTTTTCGCGGTCTTCGGTGGTGTACTGGGGCTTTATCAGGATGTGGCGGGCGTTGAACATATCGCCCTTCTTTTCGATGACTTCAATGATATGGAAGCCGTCCGGGGTCTGTACTATCTGCGATATCATTCCGGGCCTCAGGGCCATTGCGGCATCGGAGAAGGCCGGCCAGAAGATGGACTTGGAGGCCATTCCCAGCTCACCGCCGCGGCGGGCGCTGCCGGGGTCCTCGGAATACAGGCGGGCCAGGGTGGCGAACTTCTCGCCGCCGATGATGCGCTCACGCAGCTGCAGCAGCTTCTCCTTTACGGCAAGGTCGGCCGCTTCGCGGTCGGGGTAGACGCAGATCTGGCTCAGCTGGTATTTCACGGGCACTTCGGGAAGGTCTTCCTTGGCGCTGTTGTCCAAGTACTGCTGCACGTCGTAGGGGGTGACTTCGGCTATACGGGATGCCACCTGATAGCGTTCCTGCTCGGTGAGGCTCTGCTCCTCGAGCGTCTTCTTCCATTCCTGGCGAAGCTTGTACAGGGGCTTGCCGAAGTATTTCTCCATTTCCTCGTCCCCTCCAAGCTGGGTGCGGAACCAGTCTATCCTCTGGGAGAGGTTGCCGTCCACCATATCGCTGTTCACGGTGAGGGAGTCAAGGCGGGCCTGCATCAGGAAGATCTTGGACTCCATCATCTGCTGCAGCACTTCGCAGCGGAGGTCACGGTCCGAGGCCATACCGGAGGCGCGGCGCTGCTGGACTTCGGCCTCTATATCGGAAAGCAGGATCACTTCTCCGCCCACGGTGGCAATGCTCTTGTCCACGAGGCTGCCGTAGCGCTGGGCTCCGGCCAGGGTGCACAGGCAAAGGGCGGCGGTGATGGCTGTAATACGTTTCATAATCAGTAGATGATAAATTTGTTGTTCCGGCGGGCATCTTCAAGCAAGTCCTGTTCCAAACTCTTCAGCAGGGCGTGCTTTCTTCCGCTCAGAATCATATCGCGGATCCTTTCGGAGCAATACTCCACGGGGGCGGTGCGCCCGGCGGGGACCATATCGGCAATGTAGGCGAAGTGGGTTATACCGGCTTCGTCGGTAATCTCTGCCCGGCGGTCGCGTATGGCAGCGCTTAGGCTGCGGAAGTCCGTACCCATTTCCTGGGCAAGGCTTATGGCGTCCATCCAGATGTCGGAGGAATCGGCATATTTGATGGCGGTCGTGAAGGCGAGGGAATCGGCCTCAATCAGGTCCTCGTCGTCTTCGGAGGCCATTTTCTTGCGAAGGATGGGGAGGGCGCGGGAATCGGAGGGGATAATCAGGTAACGGGCCTTCAGGATGGGGCGCTCCAGGCGGAACTTGTCCTGATTCTCTTCGTAGTAGCGGCGTATCTCGGCGTCGGTCACAAGGGTGTCCAGGCGCTGGTTGATGTACAGCTGCTGATAGCGGAATTTCAGGAGCGAGCGGCGGTAGTCTTCCAGTTCCCTGGTCACGTCTTTTTCGCTCTTGGAGAGCTGTGCGTTGGCCATATCCAGCATCAGGAGGTCCTCGGCCCAGGCTTTAATGTAGCGCTGGGCAAGGTCGCTGCTGTCCTGGGCGCTTACGCCGGATGGTATCATACGGTCCAGCTCGCCCCGGCGGAGGCGGTGTTCGCCCACCCTGGCTACGGTTTCGCCGCGGAAAAGGTCGCCTGCCGTGTCGCCCACGGATCCGGCCATCCTGCAGGACAGGACGGTGGCTGCGGCGGCAAGCAGTATGAGTATTCTACGTGTCATATATCTTGCAAAGATAATAAAAATATGACGTATATTTGCAGGGATGAAACGCATTGCTGCCATACTCCTTCTTTTGGCGGGTCTTTCGGCCTACGCCCAGGGGGCGGGTGCCGGGAGGGCGGGTTCCGCGGGGGCTGCGGGTTCTGCGGCGGGTTCCGCGGCGGCTGCTTCGCCCCAGGCTGTATCTTCCGACCGGGCGGCGTCCGTAAGCGCTCTCCAGAAGTATATCCGGCAGCAGGAAAGCGGGGGTTACCTCAAGGGGGCCGTGGTGGGGCTTTATGCCGCCGATGCCTCCGGCCGCACTGTCGTGAGCCACGGCGAGGGGCTGCGCCTGGTGCCCGCCTCCAACCTCAAGCTGGTCACCACCGGCTGCGCCCTCACCGCTTTCGGGGAGGATTTCCGCTTCCGGACAGGTCTTTCCTACAGCGGCAGCATCGGCCCGGACGGGACCCTGGAGGGCGACGTCTACATCGAGGGCGGGGGAGACCCTACCATCGGCTCCGGCGACGGCATCTCCCTATCGGCC
>JAGCYC010000025.1 GCA_017961015.1 Bacteroidales bacterium
CCGGCCGGGGGAAGACATCCAGGTAGAATTGTGGATGCCCGGTTCCGGCTGTGGCTGGGGCCCAAGGTAAGGATTCTTGATTGTGCCGCCGTTTGTGAAGAAAGTGAGGAGCGTACGCATGCCGTGACGGTCGGCAAGGCTTAGGGTCTGCTCCAGCCTGTCCATGAAACCGTCGGGATCGTTCTGCCACACTATGTCGCACAGGAAAAGCCTTATTGCATTGAAACCCAGTTCCTCGGCAAGGCCCAGTTCACGGTCTACCACCGCGGCGTCGAAGTATTCCGCGGCCCACATCTCTACCGGAGTACCGGCGTAGGAAGGGACAAATACACAGCCTACGGGCCAGGGCTGGGCGTCGTACCAATCATTAGCCTTCTGTGCAGTCCAACGCTCTGCAGGGACAGGTTGGGGTGTCTGCTTCTTTCGTGCGGCTCCCGCCTCAAACGCATTCAACGACACCAGTGCAAAAACTGCAAAACAGATAATAGCCGAAGTTTTTCTCATGTCTTTCTTTTTTTCTCCAAAAGTACTTGAACTGCCGGCAAATGAACAAAAGAGAATTGTCATAATCTGCCACTTTTTTTGCATCCTCAAGCAGGAGAGGTTAAAAGGCCCGGAAACAGCGGGGGCAAAAAGGGCCTCCAGTGCCCCCGACGGGCCAAAAAATCGCGCGGCGGGGGCAAAAACGGGCCTCTGTGCCCCCGACGGGCCAAAAAATCACGCGGCGGGGGCAAAAACGGGTCTCTGTGCCCCCGACAGACCAAAAAATCGCACGGCGGGGGCAAAAACGGGCCTCTGTGCCCCCGACAAGCCAAAAAATCACGCGGCGGGGGCAAAAACGGGCCTCTGTGCCCCCGATACGGAGGCGAATCCTGTGCGTTGGCTTGCCTGGCGGTAGGGATTGGGGCTTCGCCCGGCGTAGCCGCCCATGGCTTCGTGAATGGGAGGGGCCCACAGGCACTTGGAGGCCCGGAGGAAGCTTGCTTCCGGAGGGACGACAAGAGACGATGGGAGGGATAGCCCCGAAGGGGCGTACCGGGGCGAAGCCCCAATTCCTACCGCCTGGTGGGTGAAGGATTCGCCGCTGAACGTGGAGCGCGGAACTCCGCACGCCACAGAAGCCAGGGACTGCCAGCCCTACCGCCGGTTATCGGCCATTGAGATGTAGTAAAGTAGGGTGGCCAGGGAGCCAAGGGCGGCTATCACGTAGGTGTAGGCGGCCCATTTGAGGGCGTCCTGGGCCATAGGGCGGGACTCGTAGTTTACCACGCCGGCGCTTTCCAGCCATTTTACGGCACGGGCGCTGGCGTTAATCTCTACCGGCAGCGTCACAAAAGAGAAGAAGGTAGTTAGGGCGAAAAGGCCGATACCCACCCACAGCAGCTGCGGGAAGATATTCACCATCAGGACTCCGGCAAGCAGCACCCACGAGACGATATTGTTGGCGAAGGACACCACGGGCACAAGGGCCGAGCGGAGGCGCAGCGGAGCGTAGCCGGTGGCGTGCTGCACCACGTGCCCGCATTCGTGGGCGGCCACGGCGGCTGCCGACACATTGCGGCCGTAATAGACGTCGTGGCTAAGGTTTACCGTACGGGTGGAGGGGTTGTAGTGGTCCGTTAGAGTGCCGTCTATGCTCACTATCTGCACGTCCGTAATGCCGTGAGACTGAAGCATAAGGCGGGCGACATCGGCCCCGCTAAGCCCCAGCCCGATCTTTTCGTACTTGCGGAAACGCCTGGTGAGCATATTCTGCACCAGCATACTCAGGAGCATCACCGCAAGCATCAGAATCCATATCAAAGAAGTTGGCAGTACCATTTTGTTTTTAGTTTAAGCAGTACAAACATACGCAAAAATTCCCGATTTTCCGTATCTTTGCAATCTGTAATGGCAGAAGTGAAGCACATACACGGCGCAGACGAAGATTTTTCGCGGCTCGAGCTCAATCTGGGAGCCACCGTGGAGAACTATCGGCATTTCCGCGCCCTGCTGGATCCAAGGACTAAGCTCCTGGTGCTGGTAAAGGCCAATGCCTACGGCCACGGAGCCGTGGAATTCGCCGCAATGATGCAGCGCGCCGGGGCCGATTACCTCGCGGTCGCCTACCCCGTGGAGGGAATGGAACTGCGTAAAAACGGCATTTCCCTGCCCATACTCGTGCTCACCGCCGGAACCGACTTCTACCGCGAAATCATCGCCGGCCGGATGGAACCCAGCATCCCCAACCTGGACTCGCTCAAAGCCTTCATCCAGATACTGGACGAAAACGGGCTCAAAGACTACCCCATCCATATAAAACTGGATACCGGAATGCACCGCCTGGGCTTTATGGAAAGCGAGATTCCGGAGCTGCTGGATCTTCTGAAAGTGAGCCCCCAGGTAAAGGTGAAAGGAGTTTTCTCCCACCTTTGCGTGGCTGAGGATCCCTCACAGGATGCCTTCACCCTTTCCCAGATAGAGCTTTTCACCCGGATGTACGGGACCATCGCCGATGCCGTCGGATACAGGCCCCTGAGGCATATCCTGAATTCGGCCGGAATAGAACGCTTCCCCCAGTACCAGTTTGATATGGTAAGACTGGGCATCGGCATCTACGGAGTATCGGCCCTTCCGGACGTAAAATTGGCGACGGTAGCTTCCCTCAAGTGCAAAATCCTGCAGATCAAGCATCTGGGTGAAGGTGAAACCATAGGCTACGGCCGATGGGGACACGCCGGAAAGGATACCGTCATAGCCACCATCCCCCTCGGTTATGCCGATGGGATAGACCGCCACCTTGGCCGGGGTGCAGCCTCCTTCTCCCTGAACGGCCACAGAGTCCCCACCATAGGCAATATCTGTATGGATATGTGTATGCTGGACATAAGCGGAGTCCCCGCCCGGGTCGGCGACACCGTAACCATCTTCGGCGACGACCCTTCAGTATGCGAAATCGCCGGGATCCTGGATACCATCCCTTACGAGATAATGGCCTCCATCCCCCGGCGGATCGAACGCGTCGTTATTCGTTAATTCCCTGCCAGAACCAGCCTTGAAACGCCCTCCAGCAGCGATGCGCCGCTGGCCTGTGCTCCCATTGAAGCCGTCTCGGCGGGATTGTGCAGATCGCCCCAGTAGTAAGATGCATACATCCTGGGATAGGAGTTCTTGTCCAGGTTCCGGTTCAGGACCGTAGCGCAGTACATCAGTTTCTCGCGAACCGTTGTTGCGGCGTGAGCCGGAGCGTCCTTGTCCAGCACGAAATTCACCGCATAGGGAATAAGTACAGCCTTGAAGATACTCTGGTCCATATTGGTACCCTCGTGACGGGGAATTCCGTTATGGGTGCAGGCGCTGCCCGTGAAGGCATAGCGTATCACCTGGGCGGCCTTGTCCATATAGGCGGTTTCACCGGTAATGTGGTACAGGATGCGGCAAGCCTCGCCGAAAGTGCCCTGGGTGTAGGTAAGGGCAGGATTTTCCACCCTGTCGGCATCGGGCATATTGGCTATGTTGTAGGCGTAGAGCGTCTTGGCGTTGTCCAGGTACGAGGCGGTGCCGTACTTCTGGTACAGGCGGGCCGCAAGCAGGCAGGACGGAGCGTTGGTGCAGGCATTCAGGTTGTTCTGGTCCTCGGCGTGATTGGTCCAGGGAAGGCCGATACCCTTGGCGGAATTAACCCTGCGGGGCCAGATGTAACGGTCGTAGACCTCCTTGGCGGTATCGGCATATTTGGAGTCGCCCGTAACTTCCGAAATATTCATCAGGGTGAGCCCTATCCAGGCCATATCGTCGGTCCAGTCGTTGAAAAAGCCACCGTAGCTGCCCTCTCCGCGATGCGATTTGTTGTAGTTGTTGGCGTAGTTGCGATACCATTTATCGGCATAATCCAGATAGAGGGCACTGCGGTTGGGATCGCTTTCCTTCACACGCACGGCGCAGTACAGCAGCACGTCCAGGGCGTGGGCCTGCTGCCAGTACAGGTTGCCGGAATTATGGTCCTGGTCGTTCGGAGTACCCCAGAAGGTTCCGGTGGTCTTGTCCAGGAAATTGTAAACCAGGGCGTTGGTGAGGGAATCGGCAAGGGCGGGAATGGCCTCGGGCGATATTACCACGGCCGATGAACGCCCGCCGTTTCCGCGGGAGGCGGTCATTTTCTCCTTCCCGTCGGAGCAGGAGCAGGAGATGGCTGCCGCAAGGGCAAGGAAAAGCACTATCCTCTTCATGGATCTATCGGCTTACGGGAGGAACGGAACCGTCCCAGCAGGAAGAGGGCTCGACGCCCATTTCCAGTTCCAGGACTCCGCCGTCGAACACCTGGCTGCGGTACAGCCAGTTCCTGTCCAAAGGCTTGCCGTTGAAGCGGGCACCCTGTACATAATAGGCTTCGGGACCGTTCCCGCGGGTCTTTATTACAAAACTCTTTCCGCGGGCGTTCATAGGACTCAGATGCACGGTTATCTTGTCGAAAGCCGGACTGCCCAGCTGGAAGGTAGGCTCGGAAGGAGCGCCTCCCTGTACGTCGAACAGGCCCATCGTGCTCATTACATACCAGGCGCCAAGCTGGCCCTGGTCCTCGTCCTGGCCATAGCCGTAGCCGTGCTCACCGTCAGTGCCGTAGAACTCGTCGCAGATAAGGCGCACCCATTTCTGGCTCAGGTCCGGCCTGCCGGAGAAGTTGAAGAGCCAGGGCTCGTGCAGACAGGGCTGATTGCCGTGGTTGTAGGGACTGTTCAGGCCGGAGAAAGCGTAGGCCACCTTTCCACCGCCGAAGATGCTCTTGCGCGCCTCGGTGAAAATACCGTCCAGACGCTCGTTGAATACATCCTTTCCAAGGCGGGTGATGAGGGAGTCGGGGTTCTGAGGAACAAAGAATGTGTACTGGACGGCATTCCCTTCCTGGAAACCGCGCCAGGACTCAAGCGGGTCGAAAGGCTCGATGAATTCGCCTGAGCTTACGCGGGGACGGACAAGTTTGAGCTCGTCGTCAAAGAGGCGGGCCCAGCCATCGGAAAGGTCCATAAGGCGGTGATAATCCTCCTCATAGCCCAGCTGTTTTGCAAGCTGGGCAGTGGCATAGGCGCTGAATCCGTACTCAAGCGTATGTGACACCGAGAAAGTGGCGCCGCCGCTGTGGGCCACGAAACCCGGATCGGACACATAGGGCACATAACCCCTGGTGACAAACTGCTGCACGTCCATCTTTCCGGCACCCTCGATGCGTCCTTCCCACTCCAGATTGTCCTTTCTGGCAGCCTTGTACATAAGCTCCAGGTTGTAGTTGCGGATTCCGCTGTTGTAGGCTCCCGCAAAGGCTATGGGCACCATATTGGTACCTACGCCGGACACATATTTGCTGCAGGCGATTCCGTCACCCAGCCAGCCGGCATCCTTGAAGACGAGGAGCTGGGAAGCCACCCAGTCGTTGTAATACTCCGGATAGGCCAGGGCCCAGAGCTGGGTAAGGTTCCAGTAACCGCCCCAGATGGCGTCGGTATTGTAGTGATTGTGAACGGGACGGCCCGAAGCGTCCAGCTTGATGTAGCCCACCGATCCGTCGTTGCGGGGATAGGCCCCGTTAACGTCGCTGGCAAGGCCGCGGCCAAGAAGGGCGTGCCAGAGGCCGGTGTAGAACTTGATGCGGCTTTCGGGGCTTCCTCCCTTGACCTCGATGCGTCCCAGAGCGTCTTCCCAGGCCTTTGCAGCCTTACGGCGCGCTCCTTCAAAGTTCAGCGAGGCGGCTTCGGCCTCAAGGTTCTTGCGGGCATTCTCAACCGAAGTATAGGACAGGCCGATCTTGATCTCCAGCCCGCGGGATGAGCCGTAATCCAGGCAGAGAACCGCGCCGGGGCCCGATACCGAGTTGCCCTGCACAGTTTCACCTCCCACGTGGAAGGCCGAGCAGCCCTCCGGCCGGGCCGACAGGATTCCGTAGAAATACATCGACACGGTCGCTCCCGCCTGATACTTCTTCACGTACTCCGGTTCGGTTACGATATAACCCTGGATTACGTTTCCGTCAAGGCTGGCTCGGGCGTCGCGGACGGCGCCGCTCTCACCTTCCCTGGTACCAACGTTCACAAGGATATGGGCCGGCGCTTTTCCGTCAAAGCTGAAACGCAGGAAGCCCACCCTTTCGGTGGCCGTCAGTTCGGTCTTTACCCCGTAGTCTTTGAGGACTACGCTGTAATATCCGGGACGGGCAGTCTCGGTTTCTTTGTCAAAACGGGACCGCCATCCACCGTCGGGATCTTCCAGCACGCCGGGGCTGGTAAGGGGTTCGCCAGTGACCGGCATCAGTGCAAGGCCTCCCACCTGAAACTCGTGGAAGCAGGGGAAACCGTCAATTGAGCCGTGAGTGTCTTCATAGCCCACGGCCTCCCAGCCGGAGGCATTGCCGTATGTACCGTTGGTAGAAGGGCCCAGCTTGGCCATTCCGAAGGGCACCGCCGCAGGAGTATATACGAACCAGCGGCTGTGCACCGTACCTATGTTCGGGTTTACATAATCCGAATACTTCTGGGCGCAGCCGGCAAGGGCGATCAAAGCAGCCAGTACGGGAGCAAGGAAGTGTCTCATCTGTTACTTGTGTTCTTTGTTATAAAGTGCAATTACACCAAAGGATTCCAGTGCGGCATCCTGCATCAGGAGCTGCGAGTCGCGGGAAGCCTCCCGCTTCCTTCCGCTCCAGTCTTCCAGGAAGAGGCCGCTTGGCTGGCGGGCCGCATCCCAGGCCGAATTGGCGAAAGAGATGAATAGTCTGATGTAAGTATTGCAGGCAGGATACTCGGGTTCCAGCTCTATGTAGGCCTTTATGAGCTTTATGGTGAACCACGGATCGTTCAGGGGATAAGTCTTGGATACCCCGTTGTGATTGCGGGCAAAGTAGGCCCAGGCACCGGTGGCGGTAGCCTTTGCCTCGTCCAGGTAATGCTGTTCGCCGGTTATCTTCCACAGTCGGTAGCCGGCTGCAATCATCGCGCCGGAGTTGTAGGTCCACTTGGTGGTATGGATTACCCCGTCGGCCCCCTTGTCGTTCCAATAGACATTGTCGATGGGATCGCGAAGGTTATTGTAGGTCCAGTTGTACAGGCGCTTTGCGAAAGCCAGGACATTTGCCTTTTCCGGGTCGGGGCACACGTCGTAGTAGCTCAGCAGGAACCACTGGGCAAAGCTGTTGGCGCAGGCCGGCTTGTTGGAACCATCCTGTGCTTTGGCCGGATTGTTCTTGAGCTGTTCGCACCACCACAGCCCGCCGTCAAAGACATTGTCCTCGCCCGAAAGCAGGAAATTCACTATCCTTGCGCAGCGGGTAAGGTAGGCGGCGTCGCCCAGCTGGCGGTAGGCTTCCACCAGGTTCAGGCCCACGATGGAATTGTCGTCGTAATACCTCTCGCCCCAGCCGTTCACGGAGGAGCTGTATCCCGCCGGATTGGCATTGGAAAGGTACTTCTCGAAATTATCCACCTTGCGCTTGTAGGACACGTCGTAGCCCAGGGCATTCAGGCAGGCCGCTCCCGAAACCAGGCCGTCGTAGGGCCAGAGATAGGAAGCCGCACCGTCACCGCTGCCCTTCGGAGAATGCTCGTTGTACAGTCCCGCGAGAGAGCCCGTAGTAATACCGTAGTAACGGTCTATGGCCTGCATCGTTTCGTAGGCGCGGGAGTGCCAGACCACGTTTTCGGAGTCGCCGCCCGGACGCTGGCCCTTCCCGCCCGAGATCCCTTCCTTCGAGGAATCGGAACAGGAGCAGGACAGGGCCATCGTCAAAGCGAGAAGACCGCTTATGTAAAGGCGGGTGTTCATAGCAGTTTAGAATTGAATGGCGTGCTTCATAACGCCGCCGTCATTCGTATTCATAGTAATCGTGGCCACGGCACCGTCGGCGGCCGAAGGCATCTTCCAGAGGTGGTCCCACTGGCTCCAGCCGAATTCGCCGCACTCGTAGTAATTGGCCGCCTGGCCTCCGTCGGGACGGTTCTCGGCATCCACTCCGTCAAGGCGGCCCCAGCAGACACTCTCGTTTCCGTCAATGGTAACCGTGAAGTAGTAGCGTTCCTCTACCCAGCTGAGCCAGCTGCAGCGGGGATCGCCGGGCTGTACGAACTGGATGGTGCCGCTTCCGGACCATACGCCGGCTCCGCTGTAGTTCATAGTGACGATGTCGCCGAAGCAGCAGCCCCAGATTACGCGGACCTTATCTACGGATTCCATACTTACGCTGTTGTCCTTGAAGTTCACAGTAATGCGGGTGGCATTGCCGCTCGATGCGCTCACGCTCTTGGAGCCGTTGCCCTGAAGCAGGCCGCTGTCGCCCTGGAAGAAGGTCTTGCCGTCGCCCTTGAAGGAGATTTCTCCGGCTTTGAGCTTGGAATAGATCACGAACACGCCGTCACTGGCCTTGCGGAAGGCCTGGCCTTCAACCTCGGCGCCGCTGCCCGAGAGGGTAAGGGCCGAAGGAGCCACGGTCGGAGGGAAGGGATCGGTACTGAGCTTGAGGAAGCTGTGGGTGAAGTTGCCTTCGTCGTTGGTGTTGATGGTCACCGCCACATCGGCATTATTCAGGGCCGATGCCAGTTTCCACAGGTGGCTCCACTGGTCGCGGTCGAACTCGCCGATATGGAAGTAGTTGGCTGCCTGGCCTCCGTCGGGACGGTTCTGGTCGTCCACTCCGTCAAGGCGGCCCCAGCACTTGGGAGCGCCGTCGACGGTGAGCCAGAAGTAGTAACGCTCCTCTTCCCAGCCTACCTGCAGGAAGTTCAGATGTCCTTCACCGGCGAAGCTGCCGTTGCTCTGGTAGGTGAGGCTGATGGCAGGCTGCTGTGTCCATCCCATCACCAGGTCTACCTGGGCGCTTATCTGCTCGAAGCTGGCCTTCTTGGATGCGAAGTCTACGGTTACGCGGGTAACGCCTTCGGAAGCCTCCACGGAGATGGATTTCTTCTTGCCGATATAAAGGTCCTTGTTCTCCTCGAGGAAGTACTGGGTGCCGTCGGCATCGCGGAAGCGGAGTTCACCGGCCTTGAGCTTGGCGTAGGCTACGAACTTGTCGCCCAGCTTGCGGAAGGCCTGGCCGTCGGTCTCGGCAGCAGCTCCGCCCATAAACAGGGCCGAAGGAGTAGTTGTAGGCTGGTCATAGACTATGGCTCCGGCGCTTTCCACTGAATGGGTGAAATGGCCGTCCTTGTTGGTAAAGACGCTGATCTTCACATTCTGCTGGTCCAGGGCGTGGTCCATCTTCCAGAGGAAATCCCACTGGGATGTCTCGGCACCTTGGTCGTACACATACCAGAAGCTGTCCTGGCCGTTGGGAAGGCACACTCCGCCGTTGTCGAAGTTGGAGCCCCAGCGGGTAAGCTGGCCGTCCACTTCCAGGCGGAAGCCATAGCGCTCCTCGATGCCCCAGCTCTGTTTCTGAGGTTCGAAGTCGATGGGGGCAACACCAGAGAACTCGCCCTTTCCGTCATAGTCCAGAAGCAGGAAGTCTGCTCCGGTAATATTCCAGAATGCGTGTATCTGGGCTTCGATTTCCTCTATCTTGAGACTGAGGGTGTTCAGGCTCACGGTGATACGGGCGATTCCGCTTCCCGGGGCTGCCGTCACGGTGTAGTCACCTTCGCCGTCCACTATCTTGCCGCTGGCATCGGCGTGCAGGACACGTCCGCCGTCGGCGGCATCGGTAAAGCGGAGCTTACCGGCGCCCAGCTTGGTTACGATCACATATTCACCCTCGGCAGCCTGGCGGAAAGCCTGGCCGGCCTCAAGGGCGGCGTTGCCGTTCACGAAGAGTTTCTCGGGCATATTGTCAATGCCGGTGCCTCTTGTGACCACGATGCTCTCGTAGGTATCCATCATCTTGGAGTTGGCACCCTTCGAGGCCTTTACGGTCCAGATAATGGTTCCGCTGGCATCCGGGGCTATTCCGGCCTTGCGGGCTATGGTATTGAGGGCGGCGTGGGTAAGGGTGAGCCTGGGATCGGCCATACGGTCGGAAGGCAGCACCTCCACGGGAGCCGAGAAATCGGCCCCTGCCTTGTCAAAGAGCACCTCGTACAGGACCACTCCGCCGTCGGCGGCGACACCGGGTTTCCAGCTGAGGACCACGGTCTGGGACGAACTGACATCCAGGGTCACGGCACCGGGGCAGCTGAGTTCGGTGGGAAGGCTGAATTCGGGATTCAGCTCATACTTCTTACAGCCGGCAAGTGCGGCCAGAGCACATACTATTGCAAATATCTTTTTCATAGCACATTACCAATTAGGATTCTGATCCAGTGCGTTTTGGGTAAGATCCCTTTCCTTCTGCGGGATGGGCCAGAGATAGTGCCTCGAAGGATTGAACACGCGGTTCTCAACGATCACGAAACCATCCCTGGTTCCCACGGGAGAACCGGAGTAATAACCCAGGCACTCTCCGTTCAGGACCGTTTCGGCGGTCCTCCAGCGGAAGATGTCGTTGCGGCGCTGTCCCTCGAAGGCCAGCTCTACACGGCGCTCGTTGCGCACGATCTCGCGGAGCTGCTCCTTGCTTGCCCCGCTGGGGAAGTCAAGGGCGCCGGCCTGGGTGAATCCGGCCCTAGCGCGGATCTTGCGTATGGTGTTGTTCCACACCGTGGCATCCATACTGCCCTGCTCCACGTGGGCTTCGGCATTCATCAGAAGGATATCGGCATAACGGATAAGGATGCCGTTAAGGCCGGAATGAGTGTTGTCGTAGCAGGACTTGTCCCACCACTTGCGGATATAGTAGCCCGTAGGGGTTACGTCCGAGGTGCTGCCGAAGGCGTCGCGGTCGGCCCAGTCGGGCTCCACGTTGCCGGAGGCGGTGGGATAGCTGTTTCCGGGATACATCACGGTTGCTGCCATACGGGGGTCGCGGTCCTTCCAGGGATCGGCGGAGCTGTAGCCGGAACCGGCCTCGCCTATGGCTTTGCCGTTAAGCATTATATAGCTGTCCATCAGTGACTTGAGGGGAGCTATCGCGGTGTAGCCGTGCAGGGTGGGAGGCATAATGGAATAAATCACGTCCTGATCCAGCAGGTGCGGGGTGTACTGGCGGGCCAGCATAATCTCGGGCTCGTACTCGTGCTCCAGCTCGAACAGCTGGGCATAATTGCCGTACAGATTGATTCCGCTGCCCATAATCTCCTCGGTAAGGGGAATGAGGGCGCTGTAATTATTGTCCCAGAGATATACCTTGGCAAGGATGGCGCGGGCGGTCCATTTGGTAATGCGGCCGCGGTCGGCACCGGTGTAGCTTGCGGGCAGGGCGTCGGAGTTGATCACCGACTTCAGGTCAGTTACGATCTGGTCCCTGAGGGCATCGGCACTCATACGGGTGGCGCTGCGGGCTTCGGCCACGCTGATGGGGTGGTCGAAATAAGGCACGCCGCCGAAGTGGCAGTACAGCTCGTAGTAGTGGAAGCTGCGTATGGCCATAGCCTCGGCAATATAGCGGGCCTTGAGCTCGGCCTTGAGGCCGGGGACTTCGTCTATGTGGGCAAGCACTTCATTGCACTTGCGGATTCCGCTGTAGTGGTTGTTCCAGACGGAGTAAACGTAGCCCTCGGAAGTGCCGTAACGGCCGTTTCCTATGCTCTGGTTGTTACCGCCCTTGACATAGGCGTTGTCGGTCATACCGTCCGAGAAAACTACCTCATATATGTCGTTGAGGGAGGTGTAGCAGGAATTGAGTGCGCTGTATGCGGCATTGGGGTCTTCCTTCCAGAAGATGGTGTCGGTCTCGCTGCCCCAGGGATCGGTATCCAGGGGAACACAGGCAAAGGAGAATGCCGCCAGAATGGTGAGGATATATAACTTTTTCATCACTTTGTCCTCCATCAGAATTTAACGTTAAGACCAAGGGAATACACGCGGGCCACCGGATAGGCGCGGCCGCTGCCGTCGGCATTGTATTCGGGATCCCAGCCACCCTTCATCGAAGTGATGGTAAGGGCATTCTCTATGCTCAGATAGGCTCTGAGTTCCTGAAGGTGGATCTTCCTCATCCAAGCCATATCGCGGAAGGCATAGCCGGCCTGGACGTTCTTCAGACGGGCGTAAGCCGCATTCTGGATCCAGAAGTCGGAGCGGGCGGCATTGTTGTCGGACTCGCTCATACGGGTAAGGCGCGGGTAGCTGGCGTTCGGATTGGAAGGAGTCCAGCGGTCCAGGTGGAAATCCAGCACGGGGCCTTCGTTGAAGTGGTGGAAAGCCTCAACTGCCTCACCCCTCATCCAGCGGCTGCGCATTCCCACGCCCTGGATAAAGGCCGAGAAGAACAGGCCCTTCCACTGCAGGCTGTAATTGAAGCCGAAGGTATAGCGGGGGAAGTCGTTGCCCACTACGAAACGGTCGTCGTCGTTGATTACGCCGTCGGTGTAGCCCTCGGCATCCGGCTTGTCTATGTAACGGATATCACCGGCGCGGGGGATAATGTTCTCCAGGTGGGGCGAGGAAGCGGCCTCGGCGTCGCTCTGGAACAGACCGTCGCTGCGCAGGGCATAGTAGGAATAGAGCGGATAACCTTCCTTGATGATGGAGGTTACGTCATAGCCGAAATGAAGCTCTTCACCGTGGGTGTCCAGAACCTTGTTCCAGCTGTCGGAGAGGTTGGCCGATATATTGTGGTCCACGGCTCCGGTCTTGAAGTGGTAGCTCACTGCAAGCTCCCAGCCATAGCTGCCCACGACGGCCGCGTTGGAGGTGGGGCTGCCGTTACCGAACATACCGGGAACGGGCAGGGACACCAGGATGTCGGAGGTGCGGTTGATGAAGCCGTCCACCGAAATGTTCAGATTGTTCTTCAGCAGGGCTATATCCAGGCCGAGGTCGGTCATCATAGTGGTTTCCCACTTGATGCCCGGGTCTACTGCATTGAACCAGGCAGTAGGGACCTGGACGTCGCCGAAGGTCTGGCCCTGGGTCACGGATACCGTCTGCATATAGCGGTAGGCACCTATCCTGTTGTTACCTACAAGACCCCAGCTGCCGCGCAGCTTCAGGGAAGGCACATAGGGACGGATGGCTTCGAACCAGGGTTCCTGGGAGATTCTCCAGCCGAGGGAGAGTGAAGGGAACCAGCCGGCACGGTTGCCTTTGGCGAAGTAGGAGGAATAGTCGTTACGGAGGTTGAACTCGGCAAGATATTTCTCATCATAATTATAGGTAACGCGCGCGAAGGCCGAATACAGGGACCAGTCGCCGGCGTCGCCGTTGTTCTTCACGTCTTCACCCTTGAGCTCACCCACGAAGATGTCGTACTTGGAGTCGTCTGTCTTGCGCTCGGTGCTGAAGCTCTTGTAGCTCTCGCCTTCATAGGCATAACCCAGCAGGGCCGCCAGATTGTGCTTTTCGGCAAAGGTCTTCTCGTAATTGAGGGTGACGGTGCTGGTGAGCTTGGTGGCGCGGTAGAAACTCTCCGAGATATGGTTCTCGGTGTCGCCGGAGGTGGGGTTCAGGGAAGCCTTGCGGTTCTCGTGAGTGGCATTGGCAAGGGTGCGGCCGCCCACGGTGGCGTTCAGGCTGAGCCCGTCGATTATCTTCAGCTGTGCGTTCAGGGTCCCGCTTATGTCGTCGTTGGTGCTCAGGCGGTAGCCACCCTGCTCCAGGCGCTCCAGGGAGTTGCTGTTGGAGCCGGAAGGATAGTTGTAGGTACCGTCGGCATTCTTGATCTCATAGATCGGGGGCATACGGTTGCACTGCTCGATGATCCAGTCGGTCCAGTAGGCGTGCTCGTTTATCTTGTTGCGGGTGAACGAGGCTGTGGCGCCCACTGTGAACTTGTCAGTAACCTTGTGGTTTATGTTAAGCCTGCCGTTGTAACGGTCGTAACCGTAATTGGGGCCCTTGAACATACTGTTCTGGTTCACATAACCCAGCGACGCCATATAGGTAAGGTTCTTGGTACCGCCGGTAGCGGAAAGGTTGTGGCTCTGCTGGGGAGCTACGGTCTTGTAAAGTTCCCTCACCCAGTTCACGTTGGGGCCTCCGTTCTTGAAGGCGGCAATCTGCTCGGGAGAGAATTTTGCCGATTCACCGGAATTGATGGCGGCCTCGTTGTAAAGCTCGGCATACACCCAGCTGTCCACTATGGTAGGCAGGGCGGTGGGCTCCTGAACGCCGTAGGTCATATCGTAATTCACGGATACGTGGCCGCTCTCGCCCTTCTTGGTGGTAACCAGGATAACGCCGTTGGATGCCCTGGAACCGTAGATGGCGGTTGACGATGCATCCTTGAGCACGGATATCTGGTCGATATCGGCGGGATTCAGGTTTGCAAGGTCACCCTCGATTCCGTCCACTATCACCAGAGGGTCATTGTTGTTCATAGTGTTGTAACCGCGGATGTTGATGGAAGGACGGCCGCCCGGAGTGGACGAGCCCTGCTGGATTACCAGGCCCGGGGTGGTACCCTGGAGACCCTCCAAAGCATTCACGATGGGTTTTCCTTCCAGTTCCTTGGTAGAAACCGAAGCCACGGCGCCGGTGAGGTTCACCTTTTTCTGAGTGCCGTAACCTACCACCACCGCATCTGAAAGAAGTTCGGAGTCCTCTTCCAGGGTAACGTTGATGGTACTGCGGCCGCCCACGCTCACTTCCTTGGACTCATAGCCCAGGGCCGATATTACAAGGGTGGCATCTTTTGCAGCATCCAGGGCGTAGAAGCCGTCGATATCGGTAATGGTTCCGCGGCTGGTACCTTTTACCATCACGGAAGCACCGATAACCGACTCCCCGGCGGACGTCACCTGTCCGGAGATGCGGATGCTCTGGGCCGATGCCTCAAAGGCGCCGGCGCCCACAATGAGCAGCAGCGAGAACAGAGCAGTCCTGAGGAAAGCTCCGTAAAGGCCGTGCCTCTTGTCATTT
Source organism: Bacteroidales bacterium (assembly GCA_017961015.1). Lineage (GTDB taxonomy): Bacteria > Bacteroidota > Bacteroidia > Bacteroidales > UBA932 > Cryptobacteroides. Next base: position 14,854 of record JAGCYC010000025.1, read on the forward strand.
TGTTGGTGCATAAGATAGATTATTGGTTAGTATTTATTAGGTATTTACGGATTGAAACGTACCCAGGCGCGTATAACCATACATTTCCCGCCTTCGCGGGCAGGACGTATTACGTACTCGCCCAGGCAGGCCGGGATGATGAAGGTCTCGGCATAATGTACGGGGAAGGGTTCGAAGGCGCCGGAAGGACTCTCCACTACGGCTTCCTCCCCTTCCACCAGGTTAAGCACCTGGACTCCGCCGCGGGTTTCGAACTCCACGGGGACGGTGAATTCCGTCCTGTGGGTTTCCACAAACTCGTTGGGATGCAGACCGGTGCGGATTTCGCGCCATCCCTCGCCGCTTGCCACCGGGCTGAAGTGATTGGCAAGATGCTTCATCACATAGTCCGTGTCGCGGCCCCAGTCTATCACCTTTGAACCCCTTTCCACATTGATCGGCCTGGGTTTGCCGTCCAGGCCCAGCCTCTGCCAGTCCCAGAGCTTGAAGGTGAAGATATTGGGAGTGGCGCTAATTTCCAGCACCATTGAACCTGCACCGGAGCAATGGATGGTTCCGCCGGGGATAAGGTAATGGTCGTGCTTTTTGGCGGGGATGCGGTTCACGTACTTTTCGGCATCGAAAACCATCTCGCCCCTCTGGGCGGCCCTCAGGTCGTGGAGCATCTGCCCGCGGTCCACGCCCTTCTTAAGGCCGAGGTATACGCAGGCGCCTGGTTCGGCATCCAGGAGGTAATAACTCTCGTCCTGGGTATAGGGCATACCGAACTCCTCACGGATGAACTGTGCGGTAGGGTGCACCTGAAGGCTCAGGTTGCCTCCGCCCATCGTATCCAGGAAGTCGAAACGTATGGGGAAATCCTTGCCGAAACGGGCCTCCACCGGCTCTCCCAGCACTTCCCTGGAACGGAGAAGGATAAGGTCGTTGGAAGGGAGCTCGAACTTTACTCCGTCAACATCCAGAAGCAGGCTGTTCTCCTCGGGGACGCAGTCGAAGCACCAGCCGAAGTTGTCCCTGCTGCGGTCCAGGTCGCAGACTTCCTTCATCCACTGGCCGCCCCAGGGCGCCGGATCGAAGAAGGGCACCACCCTGAAGGGCTTGTGGGCGGTCTTCTCTATGCCTTCGATGAAAGTGTCCCGGCCGATGAGCTTGGGAAGGCAGCTGTCGTTGGTATCCAGCCACCAGTCCACCCTGCCGAAGAGCTTGTCCTTATAATAATCCAGGACCTTCCAGTCTATGAAGAGGCCTCTCTTGTACTGGATGGAGGGGGCATCGGCCCGGTTGTCCACGCCCAGTCCCTTTACCAGGTGACGGCGGCTGCGGAGCTGGATTTCCCAGCGGGCCATATCGGCATATACCAGAACGGCGCCTTCCCTGTCCAGAAGGGCTGCGCCGGGGCCAAGTACCAGGACCGCTTTGTCTGCACATTTGGTGATTTCCGCACTGGCCCTTGCGAGTTTCTCCTCATCGAAGAAATCGCCCATCCTGAGGTTGGTCACGTAGCCGAAAAGGCAGTCGTCCGTCATAAAAGGCTGCGTGAGGCGGCGTACTTCCGCCTCATCCTTCATAAGGTCGCGGGTGAGGATAATCCTGTCAAAATCAGCCTTCAACGCCTCCAGGACCTCTTCTTCCAAGACTCCTGTATAACAGTCCAGAAGAAGCAGCTTCCCTCCGAGGCTCCTCAACTGTTCCCGTATTGCCTCCCAACCCAGAAAAATGGGACCGGATACAGCCGTTGCCGGGAACTTATCATAATTTGGTTTTCTCATACTATGTGCGAACATACTATTATTATGTGCAAATATATAAACTTTTTTGAAAAAGAACATATAAACCTGGAAAATTTGTAAATTTGTCCCCGGAAAAACACCCGACACTATGACCATAAACCACGAAAGCACCATCCCCCTGCACCTTCAGGCACAGCAGATCCTGAGGGAACTCATTGAGAGCGAAGAATACAAGAACGGAAAGATGCTGCCCAAGGAAGTGGAGCTGTCAAAGCAGCTTCACATATCCCGCAACACCCTGAGGCAGGCCATCAACCAGCTGGTATTCGAAGGACTGCTGGTACGCAAGAAAGGAGTGGGCACACGGGTAGCGCGCAAAGGCATCACCTCGGGCGTAAAGAACTGGCACAGCTTCACCCAGGAAATGAAGATGCTGGGCATCCCGGTTCACAATTACGAGCTCCACGTTTCCAGCAAGAAAGCGATGCCTGAGATCGCAAGTTTCTTCGGAGTGGAGCCGGATACCCGCTGCGTGGTACTGGAAAGGCTGAGGGGTAACCCCAGCTTCCCCTTCGTGTTTTTCGTGTCCTATTTCAATCCCAAACTGCCGGTAAGCGGAGATGAGAACTTCAATCTGCCCCTGTACGATATCCTGGAAAAGAACTACGGTATCGTAGTGAAGGTGTCCAAGGAGGAAATATTCGCCCGCCTGGCCGGAGACGACCTCGCCGCCCGCCTGGAGATATCCCCCTCAGATCCCATCCTCGTACGTAAGCGCTTCGTCTACGACGACAAGGGGATCCCCGTGGAATACAATATCGGCTATTACAGGGCCGACAGCTTCACCTACACTCTGGAAGCCTCACGCTAGGCCTTCTTCCTGCCTGCGGCGAAGGCGCAGAACAGCAGATAGCCCAGGCAGAGGGTAATCACCAGCAGAGAACCGATCTGAGAGCCCACCCACTGGGCGCATACACCCATCAGCGGCGGAATAACGGCACCGCCGCATACTCCTGTGATCATAAAGCCCGAAATCTCGTTCGCCTTGTCGGGACGGGCTTTCAGGGCCTGTGAGAAGAGCACCGAGAAAACGCTGGAGCAGAAGAAACCTATGCCGCCGATTCCCAGGTAAATGGTAATTGCATTGGGCGCAAAGAAGAGCAGCCCCATTGCGGCTATTGCTGCGAAAATATTGATCTTGAGATATTTGATATCGTCCATCCTGGCCAGGAGGAAAGTCCCCAGGAAGGCGCCGGCCGTACGGCAGATAAAGTATACCGACGCTCCGAGGGAAGCCTTCTCCACAGGCATTGCGCAGCGTTCGATAAGGAGTTTGGCCGATACCGTATTGGTACCCACGTCAACCCCCACCACGAAGAAGATTCCAAGGAAGAAGAGCAGCACCGCAGGGTCTTTCAGCAGGCCGAAGGCCTCGCGTACGCTTGTGCCGCCCTTCGAAGCCTCCTCGCGGGGGATGTCTGTCCCGGCAAGCAGGAGGAAACTCAGCAGAGTTATCACTGCATAGATGGTGAAAAGGTACTGCCAGCTCCCGAAGGCCGATACCGCCGCGAGGGCCAGGAAGGGCGCGCAGAAGGAGCTCACGGCCTTGATAACCTGGCCGCCGGTGAGGCAGGAGGACAGCCTTTCACCGCTCACCACATTGGTAAGCAGTGGGTTCAGGGACACCTGGAGTATGGTATTGCCTATGCCCAGCAGCACGAAAGCCAGCATACAGGCGGCGAAATTGTACCAGAAGAAGGGTATGAGCATACCCACGAAGGTAATGGCGTTGGAAAGCTGGACCATAGTCTTGCGGCCCAGGCGGTTCATCATCAGCGCTGCCGGGACCGACATCACCAGGAACCATATGAACACCATCGAGGGGATGAATCCGGCAAGCGACTCGCTAAGGCCGAAGTCCTGTTTGAGATAGCTGGTGGCGATGCCCACGACATCGCAGAACCCCATTACGAAGAAAGTGGCCAGAACCGGCACAAAGTTAAGTTTGCGGATTTTCATATCAATTATGTGTTTATTTTCTGAAGCGTGAGATAAGGGCGGCGGCCACCAGCAGCAGGAACACGAAGACCGACAGCCTGCCGACTATGTCCCCTGCGCGGACGAAGAAAGTTTCCCCCTGCAGGAGTTTCACCTCCGAGTCCAGCACCTCGCGGTGCCACCAGGCCGATCTGCTCAGAATCCGGCCCTCGGGGTCTATCACTCCGCTTATCCCGGTATTGCCGCAGCGGGCCACATAACGCCTGGTCTCGATGGCGCGCAGGCGGCTCATATTCAGGTGCTGGCGGTATCCGGGAGTGGTTCCCCACCAGGCGTCGTTTGTTATGACGCAAAGCAGCTGTGCTCCTTTGGCCACATAGCCGGCGCAGTGCTCCCCATAGACCGATTCGTAGCACACGGCCACACCGAGGGGAATCTCCCGGCCGTCGGGCAGGCGGAGCGGCAGGCAGGCGGGAGCGCCCTCCCCCACATCCTTTCCGCAGGGGTCCCCTACCAGGCGGTTTATCGGCCCTATGACTTTGGGATAGGGCATCATCTCCACTCCGGGGACCAGCTTGCTCTTGTAGTAGCTGTCGGGCAGCTTTACGTCACGGAACTCCTGTGCCTGGGCCAGGAAGGGAGGGATATCGGCTTCGGTATCGGCAAAACGGCGTATATGTACGCGTTCTCCAAGAGGGGCCGAGCTGCCGTCCACAAGCAGGGCGGCGTTATGATGGTACAGCCACATATCGGCTATCCTGTATCCGTTGTTGCGTTCGCCGTTGCGGTGATATGAGCGCACCACGGCTCCGAAAACCAGGCTCACCCCCTGCTGGGCGGCCACGGTGGAGCGGTAATCCTCGTACGAAGGGAAGCTGTAATGATAGGCCTCGTAGCCGCTGCCCTGCTCCAACCAGATGCCGGAGTCCCGGGTCATCGTTTCGGGACCAAGTACCAGAAGAGGGGCCGATGTATCCCGCTGCGAGCAGGCCTGGACCAGCTGAGAAAGGATGATCTGGTCCTGCTGGGCGGTGGTAAGTGACTGTTCCTTCATATAAGGATCCAGGTTGGGCTGGAGTATGGCTACGTTCAGTGTCTCCCCCTCCTCCCTGGGCACTTGGACGAAGGCCGATACAATCATCGGCCCGAAAAAGGCAAGGACCACTCCGGATATAGCAGCGCTCCGGGCCTTGATGCCCCGGCGGGAAAAAGAGCCGTCGGAAAGGCTGCACATAAGGCCGAAGACCGAAAGGTTGGCCGCCCAGATCCAGAGGCTGCCTCCGAGGCTGCCGGTGAATTCATACCACTGCACCAGGCCGGTGGTATCGGCAAAGGCATTCCCCAGCACCAGCCAGGGCCAGGATATCTGGGCCGACGTAAGGTAGAACTTCTCCCAGGCTATCCAGGCAGCCGCAAGGAAGATATAGGGCAGCGCGCCCTTCAAACGGCGTTTTACCAGGCGGAAGGCCCCGAAGATAAGGGCCATCTGGAAGGCGTTGGCGGCAATGGCGAAAACGGCGCCGCCCACCGTTGCCATACCCACCCACCAGGTGGTTATGGCGTTCCAGAGCACAAAGAAAAGGTAGTACCACCAGAAGAAACGGCGGGTGCCGCGGGCCTGGGCAAGGCGCTCCATCACCAGCAGGGGCACAAAGCCCAGAAGGGCAGTCCAGCCGCTGTGGGGCAGCAGCCAGGGCAGGCTCAGCAGCAGGCAGCCGAGCAATATAGATATAAGGTAATGGAGGCTTTCTTTGCGCATATCGTGGCAAAGTTATGAATATTTTTCGTATCTTCGCAAGCATAAGCAGTACGATATGGCACTAAAGGACAAGTGGATTGTAAAAAACCTGCTGGGAGCCCTGATCTTCTTTGCAGTAGTACTTATAGGAGCTTCGCTGGGCCTTCGCCTTGTGACCCGCCACGGCCGCACGGTCAAGGCTCCCGATTTCACCAATATGACCGTAGAAGAGGCCGAAAAGGCCGCCTCAGAGGCCTCCGTAAGGGTAAAAGTCACCGATTCGGTGTTCGTACGCCGCCTGGGTGCGGGCGTTGTCTACCGCCAGCTTCCCAAGCCCGGCGCCACGGTAAAGCAGGGCCGCTCCATCTTCCTTACCATAAACTCCATCGTACCCCGGAAAGTGGTAGTACCCAATCTCTACGGCTATTCCGTCCTGGAAGCCCGGGCAGAACTCCAGAACCGCGGCCTTAACCTTGGCCGTCTCCAGTACGTCCGCGACATAGCCACCAACAATGTCCTCAAACAGAGTATCGACGGCGTGGAAATCAAGGCCGGAGACCTGGTGGTGAGCGGCTCCGTGGTGGATCTTACAGTCGGGCTCGGCCGTGAGGACAATACCACCGTGGTCCCCCGCCTGATAGGTATGAAATACATCCGCGCCGTGGATGCCCTGCACGATGCCTTCCTGAACGAGGGCAGCGTCCGCTTCGACCCCGGCATCCGCACCTACGCCGATTCTATGAACGCCGTGGTTTACCGCCAGGATGCCGCCGGAGCGGTGCGCACGCTGGGCACCTCCATCGGCTTCTCCCTTACCCTCGATCCGGTAAAAGTACCCGAAGGAAAATGAGCGAGCACGCCCCGCTGACCCCCCTTGCCGAAGAGCAGCCGCTGTTCGAGCATTTCCGTCTTGTGGCCGATAAGAAACAGGCCCCCGAGCGGGTGGACCGCTATATCGCCGCCCACCAGGAAGACACCTCCCGGAGCCGGGTCCAGCAGGCCATAAAGCTTGGCTACGTAAGGGTGAACGACGTGCCGGTGAAAGCCAACTACCTGGTACGACCGGACGACATTATCTCCTTCGTAATGCCCTACGAACGCCGTGGGGTGGAAATACTCCCGGAGAACATCCCCCTGGATATAGTTTATGAGGACGACGACCTCCTGGTGGTGAACAAAGCCGCCGGTATGGTAGTGCATCCCGGCCACGGGAACTACAACGGCACCCTGGTGAATGCCCTCGCCTACCATCTGGGCCTTCGGCAGGAGGCCGATGAAGGCGACGAGCGTATGGGGATGCTGGTGCACCGGATAGACAAGGACACCTCGGGGCTGCTGGTCTGCGCCAAGAATCCAACGGCCCAGGTGGAGCTTGCAAGGCAGTTTTTCGTGCATTCGATAGACCGTATCTACACGGCGGTGGTCTGGGGCAATCTGGCCGATGACGAAGGCACGGTCCAGGGTACCATCGGCCGGGATCCCAACGACAGGCTGCGCTTCCGCGTATACGATGACCCGGAAAAAGGCAAATGGGCCGTAACCCACTGGAAAGTGCTTGAGCGCTACGGCTTTATAACCGTGGTTGAATGCCGCCTGGAGACCGGCCGCACCCATCAGATCCGAGTGCATATGAGTTCGCTGGGCCATCCCCTTTTCAACGACGAACGTTACGGCGGGGCCGAAATCCGCCAGGGCACCATCTATGCCAAATACAGGCAGTTCATCCACAACTGCTTCCAGCTGTGCCCCCGCCAGGCCCTCCACGCCCGCACCCTTGGCTTCACCCACCCCGTAAGCGGGCAGCGCCTGCACTTCGAGGCCCCCATACCCGAAGATATGAGGGCCCTGATCCAAAAGTGGAAAGATTATACCCGTTAGAAGGGTCTGCGGCCGCCGCCCATACCGCCACCCATACCGCCGGGGCCTCCCATTCGGGATTTCATCTGCTGACCGGCCTTGGAGAAGTTGCCGAAGCGCAGGGTGAACGAGAGCATAATATAGCGCCCGAGGGTATTGTTCATCACCTCCTGGTGATAGTTGGAGGTATCGTTCACCGTCAGGTTCTTGGCCTGGTCCAGCAGGTCGTAGGCCTTGAGTGAGATTGTTCCCATCTTCTTGAATACCAGCATAGAAGCGCTTGCGTTCCACACCAGTTCGGAAGGCTGGTCGGTGGTATAGCCGTAGTACCAGTTGTAGTCCAGATCGGAGCCGAATTCCAGACCGGTATCTCCCACGGTCCATTTGAAGGAAGCGTTGGCCTGATTGGCCCAGGTGGCGTCCACCGCCTGCTGTATGGTGTACCAGGGCTTGTTGAAGCGGGTGCGCACGCCGGCCATAATTTCGAGGTCGTCGCTGCGGTAGGTAATTCTGAAGCGCTCGGTCATAGAGAGCGAACGGGTGAGGTTCACGGTGAAGAAGTCGGAATTGTCCAGGTCGGGATAGACTTCGCCGAAGTGAGCGTAGTTGAAGGTACCCGCCTCGTGGGTGCCGTCTGAGCCGTCATAGAAGAACTCGGTCATATCGCGCCGTCCGCCCACATAGGAGGCAGCCTCGCTGTAACTCGCCCTGAACATATTGAAGATGGAGAAGTTGGACTTGGCGATGGGTGCGTTAACCGTAAGGCGGATGTTGCCGTCAAAGGAATCGCGGCCGTTCACGGGGATGGAATAGGTGACCGAATTGTCGTCGTACCAGAGGGCGCTCACTATGGGATCCTGGGTGTAATTGCCTTCGAGGCGGAGCCGCATTGTAAAGAAGGATTTCTTGTTGGAGAGTTCCACATCGGAACGCAGTCCGTGATTGAAATACGGCTTCAGGTTGGGATTACCCAGCGACATCGCAAGCGGATTGGAATTGTCCATCACCGGCAGCAGCTGCGAGGTAGAAGGCTGCGATGACCGGCCCCAGTAGAACAGACGGGCGTTGGAGTTGTCGTTGAACTCGTAGAAGAGCATAGCCCGGGGCGAGAAATTCCAGTGGAATTCGTCGTACGGCTGGTAGCCGGAAGTCTCGTTGTAGGTCCTTACAGGCAGGGCCGATGCACCCAGCTGGGCGCGTATCTTGTCCCTCTGGAACATAAACGCTGCACCTATGTTCTGGGTAAGGCTGTGGTTCAGGATGCGGTTGGAATAGGTTGCGTTGAAAGTGCTGTCCTTGTCATCGAAACCAAGCCTGGTGCCGTTCGCCTCGGGATTAGGACCGGAGTCGTAGCTGCGCTTGTCGGAGAAATTGTAGCCGTAATTGATATTGTAGCTGCCTTCGAAGTAGAAGTCGCCGCCAAGGGGCTCGGTATAAACCAGCCTGCCGTTGATGCTGCGGCCTTTTGAATCCCTCTTGATGAACTGGTTCACCTGGTCGGTATTGCCGCCGGCTATGGTCTGGGTCTGGTTGTAGCCGGACAGGTCGTTGTTGGACAGGTTGTAGCGGGAGCTTACGGATATGGTCCTTCCGGGGATGCCCAGCCTCTGGCGCAGCAGCAGGAAACCGCTGGCCTGCCAGTTGGAATTAAAGCCGTTCGCGAAGGTAAAGCCTTCGTTCACAGGGGTTTCCACGCCGTCGGCATCGCGGTTCGCAGTCTCGTAGGAGGAGAACTGTTCGTATCGGCCCCGGCCAAAGTTGAACTGGGGACGGAAGAGGATGGAGGTATTCTCGGAGAACTTGTGGTCCAGCTCCAGGCCGAAGCGGTGGCCATCGGCAAAACTCCTGTTATAGTCGGCGGCAGGATCCTTCAGGCGGTATTTTCCGGTACGGTAAATGATGTCGGGACCGCTTTCCAGGTAGGTTTCCTTGTAGGTGGATTCCTCCACCATAGTATTGCTGCCGTTGTACAGGTAGTTGCCTCCGAGGGCCATCTTGTTGTCGAAGAGGTCGAAGTTGGCGTTCAGGCCGCCCATCCAGGAAGTGGTGATGCCGTTGCTGCCCCGCCTCATTCCCTGGCCGCCTCCACGGCCCATACCGCCGCCGCCCATCATTGAACGCATCATAGAGCCGGAGAGGTCGTTGAAACCGCGGTTGTTGGTATTGTTGGCGTTCAGGATTACGGAGATCTGGCTCTTCTCGCTGAAACGGCCGCCCATCGCGGCAGCCTGCCAGCGCCAGTCGCCGTCCACACCCTTCACGGAGGGGAGGTCGTGACCAGCTCCGGCCATAGCGTTACCGAACATACCGTTCATCATTCCCTTCTTGACGCTCAGGTCGATTATGGTTTCCTCGTTGCCGTCGTCGATTCCGGTAAATTCGGCCTGCTCGCTCTTCTTCTTCACTACCTTCACCTTCTCCACGAGCTTTGCGGGGATGTTCTTGGAGGCCAGCTGAGGGTCGTCCAGGAAGAAGGTCTTGCCGTCGATGGTTATCTTGGTGATGGTCTCACCGTTGGCGGTAATGCTGCCGTCCTCGGCCACTTCCACGCCCGGAAGCTTCTTCAGGAGGTCTTCCAGCACATTGTCGTCGCTTATCTTGTAGGAGGAGGCATTGTATTCCACCGTATCCTTCTTGATGATGATGGGATTGCCCGTGGCCGATATCTTGGCGGCGTCCAGCACCTGGTTGTCGGGCGACATAGCCAGTTTTCCCAGGTCGGTATCGGCCTTGATGCTTATCTTCTTCTCGAGGGTCTGGTAACCGAGGATCTCGGCCTTGAGGGTATAGCTGCCGGCCTTTACCTTTTCCAGCACGGCCTCGCCGTCGTGGTTGGAGAGGGCATACTTGACTGAGCCCTTCTCCGGAGTAAGGGAGACGGTGGCATAGCCCACGGGGTCCGAGTTGGTCCCGTCCTCGAGCTTCACCTTCACGGTGTAAGACTGTGCCTGCAAGGCAAGGACTGCAAAAAGGCCGATAAAAACGGCAAGCGCTTTTCTATACATAATACACTACTAAGCTAACCTTTCGGGATGGTCCTTCAGGAACTGTTCCCAGCCGCCTTTACCCTTGGCGGCAGCTACAGGGGAAGTCGTTTCATAGAAATGGCACAGGGCTATGGCCAGGCCGTCGGTGGCATCCAGATACCTGGACTCGAGCTTCACCTTCAGGGTCTTTTCCAGCATCAGCTGGACCTGTTCCTTGGAGGCGGCGCCGTTGCCCACTATGGTTTCCTTGGCCTTACGTGGGGCATATTCGGAGACCTCGCTCACCCCATATTCCCGGGCGGCGATTATCGCTGCGCCCTGGGCCCTGCCGAGCTTGAGCACCACCTGGGCGTTCTTCCCGTAGAAGGGGCTCTCGATGGCCAGTTCGGTGGGATGGTAGCTCCGGCACACCTGGGAAATGTAGTCGTAGATGGCCTGCAGCTTGCTGTAGGCATCGGCCTCCTTCCTGAGGTCCAGGACACCCATATCCACATACTCCACTTTTTTCCCAATTGCACGCACCACTCCGAAGCCCAGCAGCTGGGTTCCGGGGTCCACTCCCAATATGATGCGTTCTTTTTCCACGATATCCTGCAAAGTTAATAAAATGGACGCTTTTTTGCAAAAGCGCAGTCTGCATTTTCAAATTCCGCGCCTACCCTTAAAATATGTTTGGATTTCAAAGAAATATTCGTATCTTTGCAGTCCGATTTTTTGAGATGGCCGGCGAGCCCGCCAAGTCCTGCCCCGTTGCGGCAGGCGCTTCCGGTCCAAAACTTTAACAAGTTTTTGTAAAATGTACGCAATCGTAGACATTGCAAGCCAGCAGTTTAAGGTAGAAGCTGGAATGGACATCTTCGTGAACAGGCTCCAGGCCAAAAACGGAGAGAACGTGGAATTCCCCAAGGTCCTTCTCGTGGACAATGAGGGCGCCGTAAAGGTAGGTACCCCTTACGTAGAGGGTGCAGTTGTCAAGGCCACCGTCGTGGACGACGACGCCAAGGCAAAGAAGGTGCTCGTTTTCAAGAAGATCCGCCGCAAGGGCTTCCAGACTCTCAACGGTCATCGCCAGAAGCTCACCAAGATTCACATCGACGCTATCGCTTAACTTTTAAAACCCAAACAGATTATGGCACACAAGAAAGGTCAATCCAGTTCCAAGAACGGTCGTGAGTCGCATTCCAAACGTCTGGGCATCAAGAAGTTCGGCGAGGAAGTCGTAAAGGCCGGTAACATCATCGTCCGCCAGAGGGGTACCGCCCACAATCCTGGCCTCAATGTAGGCATGGGCAAGGACCACACGCTTTATGCCCTCATCGACGGCACCGTGAAATTCACCCGCAAGCGTGAAGACAAATCCTTCGTCTCCGTAATTCCCTTCGAGAACTAATCCGGGACAAAGGCAAGATTTAAGAGGACTCATCACCCGGAAACGGTTGGAGTCCTCTTTTTCATTTAACGAATCAGACTATGCTCACACTCAAACTCCTCCGCGAAGATCCCGAAAAGGTGATCAGCAAGCTCGCCATCAAGCATTTTGACGCGCGTGAGACCGTTTACAACATAATTGCCCTGGACGACAGGCGCAAAGCCCTCCAGCAGGAATCCGACGCCCTGCTGGGTGAGCAGAAGAAGGCGGCCGCCCAGATCGGCTCCCTGATGAAGCAGGGCCTGAAGGCCGAGGCCGAAGCCGCCAAGGCCCAGGTAGCCAAACTCAAGGAGCGTTCCACCGAACTGCTCGCCGAGGCCGATACCAACAATGCCAAGCTCCAGGACCTGCTTGTCCTGCTGCCCAACATCCCCTGCGACCTCGTGCCTGAAGGTGCCGGCGCAGCCGACAACCTGGTGGTAAAGATGGGCGGAGAGGATCCCAAACTGCCCGAAGGCGCCCTCCCCCACTGGGAACTCGCCAAGAAGTACGACATCATCGACTTCGACCTGGGAGTAAAGATTACCGGCGCAGGCTTCCCTGTATATAAAGGTAAGGGAGCCAAACTGCAGCGCGCCCTCATCAACTATTTCCTGGACCGCAATACCGCAGCCGGCTACAATGAGGTTGAGCCTCCCGTGATGGTGAACGCCGCTTCGGGCTTCGGCACCGGCCAGCTTCCCGACAAGGAAGGCCAGATGTACCACGCCACCGTGGACAATTTCTATATGGTACCCACCGCCGAGGTGCCCGTGACCAATATTTTCCGCGACGTCATCCTCGGCAACGACGAATTCCCCCAGAAGCTCACCGCCTACACTCCCTGCTTCCGCCGCGAAGCCGGTTCCTACGGCAAGGATGTGCGCGGCCTGAACCGCCTGCATCAGTTTGACAAGGTGGAAATCGTGCGTGTGGAAAAGCCCGAGAACAGCTATGCCGCCCTGGACGAGATGATCGCCCACGTGGAGAGCCTCGTGAAAGAGCTCGGCCTCAGGTACAGGATACTGCGCCTGTGCGGCGGTGATATGAGCTTCACCTCGGCCATCACCTACGACTTCGAGCTGTGGAGCGCAGCACAGGGCCGCTGGCTGGAGATTTCTTCCGTATCCAATTTCGAAAGCTACCAGGCCAACCGCCTGAAGCTCCGCTATAAGGATGAGAACGGCAAGATCCAGCTGGCCCACACCCTGAACGGCAGCTCGCTGGCTCTGCCCCGCGTGGTCGCAGCCCTGCTGGAAGACAACCAGAAGGACGGTTACATCGAGATCCCCGAGGTCCTGCGTCCCTACACCGGCTTCGACCGTATAGACTAAAAAATGCCGCCGAAGCGGCAGACATCGCAATAAAAAAAAGAGTTCGCAATGAACTCTTTTTTTTATTGCTCTTCGAGGAGGCGGAGCTTCTGTACGTAGACGGCTTTCTGATGAGCGATGCGGTTCTTCACCGAAGGCTTCTCAAAGTTTTTACGGGCACGCATCTCACGCACGGCGCCAGTCTTTTCGAACTTACGCTTGAATTTCTTGAGAGCTCTCTCGATATTTTCGCCTTCTTTGATAGGTACGATAATCACGCTTTTACACCTCCTTTTTCACTTTGGGACTGCAAAGGTATAAATATTTTGAAATTCCACAAAATATTTTGTTAAATTTGCGTGAGATACGAAAACTAACAACAAAGTTAATAATCCTGAATATGAAAAAGAAAAACAACTCCTACCCCTGGCAGTTTGCCTCCGTGGGCGGTTCCGTACGCGTTAAGATCTCCAGCGGCGAAGACATCGCCCATCTCGGAGAACTGGACCGCAAGATGTGGACAGTGCTCAGCTGCCCCGTCAAGAACCTGGAATTCGACGAAAAGACACTGAAGCACATCGACGGCGACGGTGACGGAAAGATCCGCGTGGACGAGGTCATCAAGACCGCCCAGTGGCTCACCCGGGTAGAGAAGAATCCCGACCTCCTGCTCAAGGAACAGGATTCCCTCTCCCTTGCCGACTTCAACACCGAAGATCCCGACGGAGCCCGCCTCCAGGCATCGGCCCGCCAGATCCTCGGAAACCTGGGGCTGGAGAAGGATTCCATAGCCCTCGAGGACACCGCCGACAATGTTAAGATCTTCGCCGGCACCCGCTTCAACGGCGACGGCATCATCACCGCCGCCAGCACCGACGACGAAGCCCTCAAGGCCCTTATCGGCCAGATAGCCGAGGCCCAGGGCGCTGCCACCGACCGCAGCGGTGAGCCCGGCGTAACTGCCGATGCCATCGAAGCCTTCTACGCCGCCTGCGCAGACTTCAAGGCCTGGAAAGATGCCGGTACCCCCGAGGTGTTCCCCTTCGGCGACAAGACCGCCGACGCCCTTGCAAGCGTAGAAGCAGTAAAGGAAAAGATAGCCGACTTCTTCGTCCGCTGCCACCTTATCCACTTCGATCCCGCCACCGCCGCACCCCTGGATGTAAAGGCCGATGTGATAGGCGCCATCGAGGGTAACCTGGCCGATGCCGCCGGGCAGATAGCCCTCCAGCCCCTGGCCAAGCCCAGCGCCGACGCCGTCCTGCCCCTGGATGCAGTGAACCCCGCCTGGAAGGCCGCCGTGGAAGCTATGGCCGCCCTGGTGCTCAAGAAAGGCGCCAAGACCCTGAGCGAGGCCCAGTGGAACGAGGTCCTCGCCAAGTTCGCCCCCTACTGCGCCTGGATGGGTGCAAAGGCCGGCGCCCAGGTAGAGCCCCTTGGCCTGGAAGCCGTTGAAGCCATCCTCAAGGCCGACAAGAAAGCCGCCCTGCTGGATCTGGTAGCCCAGGACAAAGCCCTCGAGGCCGAAGCCCTCAGCATCGAGGAAGTGGACAAACTCCTCCGCCTGCACAGGAACTTCTACCGTTTCCTGAACAACTATGTAGTGCTGGCCGATTTCTACGACCCTGCGCGCAAGGCCGTCTTCCAGGCCGGACGCCTGTTCATAGACCAAAGGTCCACCGACCTGTGCATAAAGGTGGACGGTCCTTCACCCGAAATCTCCTCCCTGAGCGGAATGTACATCCTGTACTGCGCCTGCACCAGCGAGAAGCTTGGCAAGAGCTTCAACATTGCCGCCGTTCTCACCGACGGTGACGTGGACGGACTCCGCGCCGGCAAGAACGCCGTGTTCTACGACCGCGAGGGGAACGACTACACCGCCAAGGTGACAGCAATAGTGGAGAACCCCATCTCCATCCGCCAGGCCTTCTGGTCTCCTTATAAGAAGGTCGCGCGTATGATCAACGACCGCATTGACAAGAAAGCTGCCGAAAAGAACGAGAAGTCTATGGCCGGCCTCACCGACGCCACCAACAATGCCGCCGACGGAAAGGCTCCTGCCGCTCCCTTCGACATTGCCAGATTCGCCGGTATATCGGCCGCATTCGGAATGGCTGTCGGCCTGATCGGCGCCGCCCTCTCCGGAGTCGTCGTCGCCCTGAAGGGCCTCGCCCTGTGGAAACTGCTGCTCATTGTCGCCGCCATAATGCTCCTCATCTCCGGACCTTCGATGTTCATAGCCTGGAGGAAACTCCGCAAGCGTGACCTCGGTCCCGTCCTGAACGCCAACGGCTGGGCCATCAACGCCGCCTCGCTGGTGAACGTGAAATTCGGCAAGACCCTCACCTCGCTGGCCGTTTATCCCAAGCTCAGCGCCGTGGATCCCGAAGCCCGCAAGAAACGCAATGCAAAACGTTTCTGGACCTGCCTGTGCTGCGTGGTGATAGCTGCCGTGGTGGCCCTGTGGCTCACCAACGTGCTATCCCGCGTAAGCCCCAAGCTCTCCAGTCCGCTGCCTTGCTATAAGGAAGTCCCTGCCGAGGAACCCGCACCCGAGGCCGAAGCTGCACCCCTGGAGGAGCCTGCCGAAGCCGAGGCTGTGGCCGAGGCCGAAAGTGCAGAATAATGGAAACGCCCTTCCCCTTTTCGCAATATGTGACCGGCAAGAACTTTGTCGGACGCAAGGCCGACGTAACCCTCCTGGGCAACCTGCTTGCCCAGGGGGAGCACGTGGCCCTGAGCTCACCGCCCAAGAGCGGCAAGACCTCCCTGGTGCAGCAGACCCTCTTTCAGATGCGGCTCTCGGGGACGCCCTTTACCGTAGGGCAGCTGTCCTGCCTGAATATCCGCAGCACCCAGGATTTCCTCCTGAGGCTGGGCTCTACAATTGTGCGTATGGTGGCCTCCACTCCCGACGAATACTCCGCCGTAGTGAAGAGTTTCCTGGAGGGGACGCATTTTGTCTTTGACCCCGCCGCCTTCGCCGAGCGCGAAGAAGTGGTTTCCCTTGGCTGGGAGCTGGACGGGGACGACATAAGGGCTATGCTCTCCTTCCCCTTCCGCCTTGCTAAGGAACGCAACATACGCCTTATCCTCATTGCCGATGCATTCCACTGCACGGCCCTGATGGACAATCCGGACGAGCTCCTGCGTCCCCTGGACGAATCCCTCAGGCACGCCCGCGAAGTAGGTGAAAGGGGCTTCAGCTACCTTTTCCTTGGCTCGGGAGTAAATGCGATGCACCAGATTTTCGCCGGCAGCCGCCTCTTCTCGCAGGATGTGGAAAGGATGAGCCTCTCCCCCATCCCCGATGCCGAGATGGCCGCCCACGTGATCAAGGGCTTCCTCTCTTCCGGCAAGGTAATGGACCTCAAGCTGATGGAAGGTGCCTGCAGGCTCTTTGACGGGCATCCCTGGTACATAAACCACTTTGCCGCAATCTGCGACTCAATGACCCGCGGCTTCATCCCCGAGGCCGTCCTGATAGACGCCCTGGACTGCCTGGTATCGGTACACGAGCCCCGCTTCGCAAGGATGATGGCCTCGCTCACCACCCATCAGGTGAATATGCTCCGGGCCACTCTCGAGGGGGTAACCCGCTTCAGTTCGGCCGAGGTCATACGCCGCTACGACCTCCATTCATCGGCCAATGTAAAAAGGGTTAAGGATGCCCTTATGAAAAAGGAAATCCTCAGCTTCGAACGCGAAGAGGCTCCCAGGATCCTGGATCCCCTCTTTGCATACTGGGTAAAGAAATACTATTATGAAATTACAGCGTAACAGCCGCCTGGTAGTCCTTACCGGCGCCGGCGTAAGTGCCGAAAGCGGCTTCTCCACCTTCCGCGACAGCGGCGGCCTGTGGGAACAGTACGACGTGAACGAAGTAGCCTCCCACGAGGGCTGGCTGCGTAATCCTTCGCTTGTGCTGGACTTTTACAACAGCCGCAGGGCCCAGCTGAAGGACGCCCGGCCCAATGCCGCACACCTTGCCATTGCCGCTCTGGAAAAGCAGTGCAGGGTAGACGTTATCACCCAGAACGTGGACAACCTTCACGAGAGGGCCGGCTCCACGCACGTAGTTCACCTTCACGGCGAACTCACCAAAGTAAGGCCCGAAAGCGGCCTGTACGAACGCAGCGGCAGCGAGCAGGAGGTTATAGACGTGGGCTACGAAAGCGTCTCCCTGGGCGACAAAGCCCCCAACGGACGCCAGCTGCGTCCCCACATCGTCTTTTTCGGCGAGGCTGTACCCAAGATAGAGGAAGCCATCAATCTGGTCGAAAAGGCCGATGTACTCCTGATCGTAGGGACTTCCCTCCAGGTTTATCCTGCCGCCGGCCTGTACCGCTACGCTCCAATGGATACTCCCATCTACGTAATTGACCCCAAGCCTGTTCCGCTTATCGATCCAAGGGTGGTATTCATCCAGGACAAAGCATCCACCGGTATGGAACAGTTCATCTCGCAGATTTAATGACAGCGGCCTTCATTTTGGAAGGCCGCCGTTATTTTATCCAAAACAAGAGGGTGGCCGCGCAATGCGGTCACCCTCAGTCGTTAAGTTCTTTCCGGAAAGTCGGAAGGGGGAGTCTTACTTGGCAAGCTTGCTGGCTGCAGGAATGCTCTGGATCTTCTGGGCGCTCCTGCGGGCGGGCACATTGGCCGCGGGCTTTGCGGGAGCGGGCTTGGAAGAAGCCTTTGCAAGCCTTTTGACAGCGCTGCCCTTCTGAACGGGATTGGCTACCGTTACATTCAGCTTACCGCCATTGGTCAGACGCTGTGCTGCTACGGCCTTACCGGATTCATTCAGTCTGCCAACTGCAGATACATCGGCTGCACTTACTGCAGGAGCACCTGCAGATCCAGACTTGGTGAGAACCACGTTCACGCCTTCTACCTGCGTGCTGATGAGCATACCGAAGTTGGACCAGCCATTGGTAGAGAGGTTCCTACCCATCAATCCGATAGATACGGCAAAGGTCTCATTACCGTTGCTGTCATAAACCGCAGGAACAATTTCGGCCGACTGACCGTCTGCGCTCATCACCAAAGTAGCCATCAACCTACCCTTGCTAGGATCGCCCATAGCAACATATGATGTGTTGGTAAGTCCGGACATATACAGACTGAATGTATTAGTGCCATTTGAAACGAGGCCACCGGTTTCCTTATACCTGAACAGAATGTTTCCGCTGGCCTCATCGAACTCGGGATATGCGACAGATGACGAAATACCGGGATAGAACAGGCCCATTACATAGCTCACATTAGGCACCTCCTCCGCAATGGTATAGGTCCCGCTTCTGTTATATGCACCCGCAGGCACAGTCCAGGTACCCAGCCACTTGCTGTATGCGGCAGAGGCTGCAGTCGGGCGGGAGCCGCTGTTCGGGAGAGGTGTGGACTCTCCGAGCAGATACCAGCCGCCCTGGTTGGAGAACATAGTAATGGATTCTATGGTTACCTCGCCTGAACCGGTATTGATTGTGGCGGGAGTCAGGACAAGGCTGCCACCCTCGACGGCTGCGGTAGCCACAACCGTTCCGATGGTTGAAGTCAGGTTTGCTCCATTGTTATACAGGCACGAGAGGATATCATAACCGGTGCTGCCGGAAGTATACTCATAATCGGCACTGATCTTTTGTACGCCGATACTCATTGTACCGCTTGCGGAATCATACAGGCCCTGAGCAGAGAACTGACTGTGAGCGCCGTTTACCCTCAGACCACCAATTCCGGAAATGGCGAAGGTCTGACCATACTGACCCTCTTCTATTTTCCAAACACTCTTGCCGGTCTCGGTAGGAACAATCCACGTGCCAAGGAAGGACTCGTAGACGGGATCCTCGGGGGCGGCTTCGGCTACGGAAACATCATCCAGGTTCAGATAGAACATATCCGTGCAGTTAAAGTGACGGAAGGAGATAAATACGGTCTTGCCGTTAAAGGCAGCGGGTATGGCTATACTCTTCTTATGATAGCCTGTCTCGCTGATGGTTTCCTCGAAAATCTTTGCCGCGTCAGTGAGAAGGGCTGCGGTGGGCAGTTCTTCAGTGACATAAACGGCATAGTGCTCGGCACAATAATCATCATCCTGGGCCGTTATCCAGAAATTCAGATAGTTGTCTGCAGTAAGGATTACAGGAGGAGTCACGGCAATGTTATCCGGAGTCAGAGCACCGGTGCCATTGGCGTACGACTGGCTGAAAAGCAGTCCTGAACCACTGTGTGCTGCAAGCGTTGCTGAATGCTGCCAGTTGAAACCGTCTCCGTCAAGATCGAAGAACATCCAGCCGCCGTCTCCGCTTTCAAAGTCTTCCTCATAAGGGACATTAACGGGATCGGGAATGTCAAGTTTCTTGGAGAACTCACCTACAGCATACTTACCCGTAATTGCGCCTTCGCTGTCAACACCGTAAAGCACTACATAGTAACGGCCATAAGGGAATGCTTCATAAGTCTCATAATCTTCGTTATCGTAGTAGCTGAGGATATCTACGAGTTCCGCAGGAGTATAGCCGTAAGACATTGAGTAATATGTCAGATAGAAGAGGAAATCGTCGACGGCAGATATAGCCTGGGCCTCCACAAATTCCTCAACGCTAGATACCTGGGCATCTACTTGATCGGCAGGATAAACGCTCACAAGGAAGCGGTCGTTCTCGTCGGGATTGGCTACGGAGAACTGAATCACCTCGGGATACTGACCAGAGGCCACTGCACCAAGATAACTGGCAGCCCAGCCAGCTTCCTTCTGGAAAGTGATTTCCTTGACTTCGGTAGGGATAAGGTTGATATCTTCCTTACCGCTGGCATCGTCGGCATCGACATTGGGAACCCAGCCCTTAACGCTCACAGTCTTGCCTACAAGGGCATCCAGACCGAGGGCGGCATCGGGACCGTCAATGACAAAGCGCTGGAGGATGGTTTCTCCGGTATTCTGGTCAACAGTGCCGGTAGCAGGGGTGCTGATAACGAAGAGATCTCCGTCCTTGGATACTTCGCCAGCGTTCACAGTGTAGAAGTTGAAGAATCCGTTGGCGCCGAAACCATAATAAGTATAGTCGTCAAAAGCGACCACCGGGATAGGAGTAGCGCTCATATCGAAAGATACGGCAGTTACATCCATATAAGGCTGGCCAAGTGCAGAGGTATTCTTTTTACCGGTGAGGGAGAATACTCCGTTGTACAGGCCGGCGGCATTTACAAGCAGCTTGTCGGTACCGTCGGTCACGATGGCCTGGGCGTCGTTGGCTGCGATAGCGGTAATGTTGAACAGGGATGCACTGGTGTCGTCATCCAGGGCGACCACGGAAGCGATGCTGGTGGTCACATCGGGATTAGGATACTGGAAGATTTCGATATCCTTTACGACATCGCCGGTAGCGCTGTTCACCACGGAAACAGTGGCGCTGCGGTAGGCACCTGTGGTGTTGGGTTCCACGACAACTGCGAGCTCATCTACGTGGGCACGGGTGTCGATGACGGAAATCCAGCTCTGGGCCTCAACAGGAATTACGATTTCGTAAGCCTGGTTGGCAGTGATGGTGAGAGGAAGCTGTCCGCCGGTTGCAGGAATGTCCTGGGTGGCTATTACAGCCTCGAGCACGCCGCCTTCGAAAACGAGGGTGCGGATATCGGTCTTACCCTTATGGTTGGCGGCATAAACGGTAATCTTGGCGTTACCGTTGGAAACGTTGGTAACAGTGATTACACCGGAAGCATTGTCGGTGGGAACGACCACAGCCTCCCAGCCGCCGATGATGCCGATGATGTCCACATCAACCTCGTCGCCGGCACCGGCACCCTGGATGGTATAAGCAAAGTCTGCACTCTCGCCGACAGCTACGCCATTGTCAGGACCGATGGTCACTATGAGGGCAAATGCCTTCTCCTTGGGGATGAGCACCTCGTGGGTGTTGATGGTGAGGATCACGTTGTCGGGGTCGGAATCGGCATCCACGAATACGGTGGTGCCGGTATCGGCCACAAGACCTACACGTTCGAAGGTGGCGCCGTTGTCATAGGAGACATACCAGGCACCGTCCATAATCTTGAACTGAGGGGTAATACCGTTGGTACCATCGCTGCCGTCCTCGCCCGTTGCTCCGGTTACGGGGATAGGGTCGCCGTTCTCGTCCTTTACGACTTCACCGTTGATAACCCAAACCCAGACACCGCCTACAAGTTCGATGCTTACGGTAGGAGTTGTACCGTTGACACCGTCCTGGCCGCGAACGGGAATGGGGTTGCCTTGACCGTCCTTGAGGACTTCACCGTCTACGGTCCAATAAAGGATACCTCCGATTTCGGTGGTTCCCACGGTCTTTCCGTCGCTGCCGGGCTCACCCTGGCTTCCTGTAGCAGGAACCTTGTTGCCGTTGGCATCCTTCAGGAATTCACCGTCCACGGTCCAGTACAGGATACCGTCGGTGTCGGCCTTTACACCCAGTACGGGAGTGTGACCGTCTTCACCGTCGGAACCGTCGTTACCGTCGTTTCCGGCAGGGCCCTGAGGACCGGTCACGGGAATCTTGTTGCCCTGGGCGTCCTTCAGGAATTCACCGTTGACAGTCCAGTAGAGGACGCCGCCTTCGGCCTTGGTGCCGATAACGGGGGCATCGGGGCTCACGCCGGGATCACCCTTGATGCTGGAAATGACAGCGGTGGTGCCGTCGGAGAAATTGATGGTATAGCTCTTACCATCTTCCGCGGCAACTACGGATGTCACCGTCAGCTTTTTGTCCAGCGCGGTAACAAGCGTCTGCAGGCCGGGGACAACCGTCTTGTTCAGGTTGTTCACAATGGCCTCCAGGTCATCGACGCGGCTTTCCACCGTTTCTACACGGGCAGTCAGGGCATCGAGATCGCTTTTTACGGCGCAGCTACCTGCGAGCAGCGCTACCAGCGCCACCGCAGACATTGTCCAAATGGATTTTCTCATAATAATTTGGTATAAAAAGTAAAAACTATTCACTAACCGGAGGGGTAAAAAACCGCCTCGAACTGCAAATATATGAAAAATAAAACGAAAATCCCAAGCATTTTATAGGGCCGCAAAAGGTACTGCACTAACGATTTATAATAATTCCATAGGACAAATTATGCTTTTTGTAAGCAAATACCCACTGGTAGCCTATATACAAGCCTAAATAGTACCAACAACGCTTTAAATATTTTTTTAAGATTTTTTTAACCTTTGCATATTTATACCCGAAAGCGGTTTTGTATAAAAATGCCATATAATCCATTTTAATAGGAATAATTTTAAACTGTCTTCCATTATCATCTTACAATTCGTAAGCAACAGCGGCTGCCAAGGGGGGCATCGGCAAAATGATAAAGCAATTAATCAATATGATAGCGCAGTGAAAAAATGAAAAAAAATGATTATATTTGCGGCTACGTTGATTCCGAAAATCAATTATTAATTAATTATACTATGACAAACTTCAAATGGTTATTGCCTGCAGCGGCAATTGCAATCCTTGCAATAGGCTGCGCCAAGGAAGCAGACCTCACAGGTCTCACCAAGAAGGTGGATGATATCGACTCCCGCCTCTCCACGGTGGAAACTACCCTGGCCCAACTGGAGAAGGACGTCGCGTCTCTCCAGAATCTCGTAAAAGCCATCAACGGAAAGATTACCGTAGCCTCGGTGGAAGAAACCTCCGCGGGCCTGGTTATCAATTTCTCCGACGGAACACACGCCGTTATCACCAATGGTATCAAGGGTGACAAGGGCGACACTCCCGTAATCGGCACCAAGGAAGAGAACGGTGTCCTCTACTGGACTGTGAACGGAGAATTCCTGAAGGATTCCAACGGCAACAAAATCCGCGTAAACGGTGAAGACGGCGCTACCGGTTCCGAAGGCCACACTCCCGTACTGGGTGTAAAGGCCGATACCGACGGCGTGCTTTACTGGACCGTGGACGGTGAGTTCCTGAAGGACGAAAACGGCAACAAGGTCCCTGCTACAGGCAGCAAGGGCGAACCCGGCTCCGACGGCAAGACCGTAGGCACCACCGAGATCGAGGGCGTGCTCTACTGGACCGTGGACGGTGAAGTCCTCAAGGACGGCCAGGGCAATCCCATTCCCGTACGCGGCCAGGACGGCACCGACGGCACCACTCCTACCGTGAGCATCGACCTGGTAGGCGGTGTCTGGGTTTGGGTTATCAACGGTGAAGTCGCAGTAGACGAGAACGGCGACCCCATCCCCGTAACCGGAGGCAAAGGCCAGGACGGCACCAACGGTACCGACGGCATCACCCCCAAGTTCAAGATAATGGACGGCGCCTGGTACGTCTCCTATGACGACGGTGCCACCTTCGAGCGCGTAGGCCTCGTGGCCGACACCGGCACCACCGTTTATGTGGATGCCGACTCCGACCCCGACAACGTGATCCTCACCATCAACACCCATGAGGTGCTCATACCCAAGGAAAGGGTATTCACCCTCACCGTGGCCCTGGACCAGAACAACGGCGTACTCCTGAACGAAACCGCCGACTTCGCCTACAGCGTGGCCGGAGTGCAGGACAGCGACGTCATTGACGTTGACATTATCGGCATTATGGGCGGCTGGGAGGCCGAAATCGTTCCCGACGACGAATCCAAGAAGACCGGCGTCGTGCGCGTGACCAACCTGAGCGACGGCAAGGCCAAGATCACCGTAGCCGCCACCAACCACAAGGGTAAGGCCGACTACCGCGCCCTCATCTTCGAAGGCGGCGTACTCAATGCCGTCATCGAGGCCCAGCCCGTTCCCGCCGAGGGCGGTGACCTGGAGCTGGCCGTGAACACCAACCTGGCCTACACCATCGTTATCCCCGATGCCGACCAGAGCTGGATTTCCGTAGCCGAGGACACCCGCGCACGCGTGGACAAGTACCTTATTACCGTAAAACCCAACACCACCAACGCCTACCGCAGCTCCACCGTACAGGTTCTGGACGGCCAGGGCGTGAGCGTGAAGGACATCGAAGTGTTCCAGTATCCCGTGACCACCGAGCCCACCAGCATTGAGTCGGCTCTCGCACAGGCGGAGGGCACTTCCCTCACCCTTTATCAGGTGACCGTCGTGGCGTCATCGGCCCAGTCTTCCATCGTGACCGACGGTACCGACTTCACCTATGTTACCGTGGGCAACCTTGTCCCCGGCACCGTGGTGAACGCCACCGGTAAGGTTAGCAAGAATGCCGACGAAGGCCTTCTGTACATCGCCGGCGACAGCGCCGTCGCAGTGGACGGAGCTACCCCCATCGAGGTTAAGCCCGCCGACCACTTCAAGTACTATCGCTACACCAGTTCCACTTATTTCTTTACCGCAGCCAACGGTACCATCACCAAGTCCGGAGAAGACTATATCTTCAATCCTCTGTACACCAGCTTCAAGTACATCCTTGAGGCTCCTGCCACAGGACTTGACTTCGACAGCCTTCTGGACAGTCCCGTGATCCTCAAGGGCTGGGTCAAGAAGCTCAATACCTCCTCCACACTGGCGACCTACGTTTACGACGCTATCGCCACCGAGGTGGTTCCCGTAAACTTCGTTACTGAAAGCGCGTGGACCCTTTCCCACGAGACCGGAAGCAGCACTCCCGACGCCGTCAAGGTAGTTGTCGGCTCCGATGCCGGCAGCTTCGGCATCACCGCTGTCTCCCAGGCCCAGATAAGCGGCTACAACACCCTTGAGGAAGCCATCTACGACAACGCCCTCTCCTATGCCGATGCCATCCAGTACACCTTCACCCGCGATGCTTCGACCAAGACAATGGCCGATATCCTCGCCGAGAACACCTGGAATGCCGACGCAAGCGTAGACTTCCCCGAATTCGACTATGAGTACACCTATATGATCGCTTTAGGTATCGACGAGCTGGGCTGCTTCACCGGAAAGTATGCGGTCAAGGACTACTATCGCGTAGACCCTGCCCTGCACCTGAACTACGAAGACTACCTGGGCATCTGGAACGTAAACGGCCAGGAGTGGATCATCATCCCTGACGAAGACGGTAAGAGCTACCTGATCGACGGTATGCAGCTGAACGCCGGAGCCGCAACCAACAGCGGCAATACCTCCGTGATCGCCAATTACGATTCCGAAAAGGGTCGCCTGACTGTCAGCGAACAGGCCATCGGCAATTATGTGAACAGCAACTACGGTACCTGCTTAGATGTTGTCGTGGCAATGTTCCAGGGTGCATCAAGGGCATATCCCAACTATCCTGTAAACGGTGACATCTCCACAATCTTCAGCTTTGTAGGCTACGAGGGCAACACATACGAACTGCGTGCAGGCGCCAACGAGAACGGCAAGTTCATCGCCTACTCCTACCGCTGGGTAATCGCCACCGGCGCGAATGCCGGCAACGGCAATGTCTACGGCGCCACCGTGGCCCTGCCTGAGACCAGGATCACCAAGAGCGACAAGACCGTGGCCGCCTACGGCGACTACATCGGTCGCTGGACCGACGCCAACGGCGTTATCGAGATCAGCGCCGATGAGCAGGGCACCGGTTACCTGATTGACGGCCTGCCCGGAACCGCAGTCAACTTCGGTACCAAGCATACCGTAAAGGCCAGCTACAGCTTCGGCAAGCTCGTCGTCAGCGAGCAGATCTTTGACACCTGGGATGCAGAAACTGCAATAGGACAGACCTACGGACTCTGCGACGACTATCTGAGCGCTCTGTTCACATACGGCGGCAGACAGTATCCTCACTATCCGAACAATGCTTCGGCCCCTGCAACTATCTTCACCCTCACGCTTCAGAGCGACGGAAGCCTGGCTACGACAGCCGGCAAGAGCCCGTCTTCGACCTTCGGCACCTTCACCGGCTACCGCACCCACTGGGTAATCCAGAGCGGGGACTATGCCGGCAAGGGTAACAAATACGCCGATCTGGCTATGCCCACCACCTACACCCGTGCAGCAGTTGCCAGCGACGAATACCTGAAGTGGATCGGCACCTATTCCGTCCCTGCCATCGAGTATCAGTATGACGATGAGGACAACTACATCGGCGACGCCGACGCTGTCCACAGCTGGGTAATCAAGGAAAAGATCACCAACGAGAGCTACGAGATAAGCGGTGTGAACGAGGCCGATGACTCCTACGGCACCGTACTGGCAAGCTTCGATCCTGCCACCGGAAGCATCTCCGTGACTCCTCAGGTAGTAGGCCAGTGGTCTTACCAGAGTGAGAACGACATTACCGAGGTGCTCGCAGGCCACTATATCGATAACAGCGACCCTGACAATCCCACTTCTTCGCTTACCGCCGACGACAGCGCCATCCTGTTCACCGGTACCATCAGTGAGAACACAGCCACTCTCACTCCCGGAACCTACGGTGAGTACGGTGCCTTCACCGGCCTGTCCCGCAGGCAGATATTCGGAGGCAGCTGGTACTCTTACGGCGGCTACTACAACCTGCCCCTCACCCTTACCAAGGTGACAGGCAGCGGCAGTGCAGTCCGCAACAGGGCAAAGGGCCACAGCCAGTCCAGGTACAGCCTGCAGCCCGTCCAGGCTCCCGTACTGAGCGTTCCCGCCCAGAAGGCCGAAAGCTTCCGCATCAAATAAGCCTGATGCATTCGCAGAAGAAGGCGACCCGAAACTTCCGGGCCGCCTTCTTTATAATATATAAGGTAGGTTATTTCTTCTGAGCTTCCGAGAGGACTTCGGCGCGGGCGCGTTCAACGCTCTTGGAGCGTTTGAGGACGAAGCCCTGGCCAAGGTACTTGGTGCGTACGTCGTCATCGGCCGCAAGGGACTCCGGCGTACCGGCCTGAAGGATAACGCCTTCATACAGGAGGTAGGCACGGTCGGTGATGGCAAGGGTCTCACCCACATTGTGGTCGGTTATGATAACGCCTATATTGCGGTATTTCAGTTTGGCTATGATATACTGGATATCTTCCACGGCAATGGGGTCCACTCCGGCGAAGGGTTCGTCCAGGAGGATGAACTTGGGATCCACGGCCAGTGCGCGGGCTATTTCGCAGCGGCGCCTCTCGCCTCCGGAGAGCTGTACGCCCAGCGACTTGCGCACCTTGGAAAGATTGAACTCGTCTATGAGCCTCTCCATGCGGGCCACTCTGTCTGCCTTGGTCATATCCTTGGTGGACTGGGATATCTCCATAACCGAAAGGATATTGTCCTCCACCGACATACGGCGGAAAACCGAGGCCTCCTGAGGAAGATAGCCGATTCCCTTCTGGGCCCTCTTGTACATCGGCAGCTTGGTGATTTCCTGAACCTCGCCGTTGTCGTCCTCCAGGAAGATACGTCCTCCGTTGGGCTTGATCTGGCCGGTTATCATATAAAAGCTGGTGGTCTTTCCGGCTCCGTTAGGGCCGAGGAAGCCCACTATCTCTCCTTGCTCCACTTCCATAGAGACACCCTTCACGACGGTACGTACGCCGTATTTCTTTACCAGTTGTTCTGCTCTGAGCTTCATAGGATACTATTTGGTGTCCAGTCCCAGCTGTGCCACGAAGTCGCGCACGTCGGGATTCTTCTCAATAAGGTCCTTAGCCTTTTCCTCGGGCATATAGGGCACTTTCTTCACCTCCTGATCGGGGGAGATCAAAACCTGTATGTTCAAACGCTTAGTGGACAGTCTTTCACGCAGCTTTCCCTCCAGCTCGCGGAGCATATTCTTTTCCACCCACTGTTTCTGCGCATCGTTTACTACCGAGACTTCCACTATCTTAACGCCTTCCTCTTCACGGACCTTGACGGCGTCGCCTGTAAGCATACTGTGAAGGCGCGGCTTGGAATTCACATATTCTTCACCCAGGTCCTTCACCTGGCCGATTACCGCCTCGTCCGAAGGAAGGGCCTGCGGGGCCTCTTCCACGGCGGCCTGGGCTTCGGCGCCTTCCTTGTCGTCCTGCATAAGGGCGTTCAGGGAAAGGCTCTTGCCGCTTCTGGGAGCGCGCTTGCGCGGGGCGGGGGCTGCCGGCGCTTCGACAGGCTCAGCGACCGGTTTAGCGGGCTCAGCAACCGGAGCGGGGGCGGGCTTTACCGGCGCTTCGACAGGCTCGGCGCCCGGGGCGGGGGCGGGCTTTACCGGCGCTTCGACGGGCTCAGCGACCGGTTTGACGGGCTTAGCGGCCGGGGCGGAGGGCTTGGCGGCGAAGGGGCTGCTGCCGCTCAGATGCGCCAGGCGCATCAGGGCATACTCTATATGCAGTCGCGGATTAACCGCCTGCTTGTAGCCGCTCTCGCAGGAGGCGGTTATGCCCAGGGCCTCGAAAAGGAAGGGCAGAGGGCAGCGGGCGGCCTGATCGGCATAGCGTTTCTTCAGTGAATCGGGCAGTTCCAGCAGGGCTTCCAGGCCACCGGTTCCGGCAACCACGAGATTTCTCAGGTGCTCCGAGAGCGAACCCACGAAATGCAGGGCATTGAAGCCTTTGGAAAGCACCTCGTCAAAGAGCAGCAGGGCCTTGGCATAATCCCCTGCAAGGAAATAATCCACCAGCGAGAAACTGTAGTCCGAGGACAGCACGTTCAGGTTGCGGATTACATCTTCGTACTTCACATCCCTGCCGCAGAAGGCCACCGTCTGGTCAAAGATGGTAAGGGCGTCGCGCATAGCGCCATCGGCCTTTGAGGCTATTACGTGAAGGGATTCGTCGTCTATTTTGATTCCTTCCTTGGAGGCTATGGTGCGCAGGTTCCTCACCATATCGGCTACGCTGATACGGTTGAAGTCGTAGGTCTGGCAGCGGCTCAGGATGGTGGGAAGGATCTTGTGCTTTTCGGTGGTCGCAAGGATGAAAATCGCGTGTGCGGGCGGTTCCTCAAGCGTTTTCAGGAAGGCGTTGAAGGCACTCTGCGAGAGCATATGCACCTCGTCTATGATGTACACGCTGTATTTTCCCACCTGGGGCGGAACCTGCACCTGGTCCATCAGGGCCTTGATATCCTCCACCGAATTGTTGGAGGCGGCATCCAGCTCGTGGATACAGTAGGAACGGCCCTCCTGGAAGGACACGCAGGACTCGCACTCGCCGCAGGGTTCCATATTCTCCCCGGGATGCGAGCAGTTTATCATCTTCGCAAAGATGCGGGCCGTGGTGGTCTTGCCCACGCCGCGGGGTCCGCAGAACAGGTATGCGTGGGCCAGCTGTCCGCGCTTGATGGAGTTGGACAGGGTGCGGGCAATGGTATCCTGCCCGATAAGGCTTTCAAAGGAGTCGGGCCGGTATTTCCGGGCCGATACGATGTACTGGCTCATTCCTGCGTCAATCGTTTAGCCGGTGCAAAGCCTCCTGCAGGGTGCTGTCCACCGGAAGATAATACTTGTAAAAGGCGTTCTCGCCAAGCTTTGAATAGCGCGCCACCAGCGCATACAGCTGAGGGACCAGATAGGGAGCCGTAACATCCCATTCGGCTTCGGTGCAGCGTATGCCCTCCACTTCCCTGGCATAGGCGGGGAAATCCACTTTGACGTTAAGCTTCTTCAGGAAGGCGTCCATCCGGGGATAGCTGTCTATGGAACGGAGAGTGGCGCCATAGCGGTCGAACACCCGTGAGGCATAGCGCATCTGCACTGCCTTGCGGTTGCACTCAATGTAAAAGTCACTGGCCCGGGTGGTGTCCAAAGGCACGAACACATCCGGCATAATTCCGCCGCCGCCATATACGGGACGGCCGCTCCGGGTATAGTGGACGTCCGAGCGGTCCAGCTTTATGCTGTCGGCCGAAAAGACCTCGCCGCCCAGATAGCGCTTGTAAATGTCGTAACCGTAGTCCTTGGAGCCGTAGGGCTTCTGGATGCAGCGGCCGCTGGGAGTATAGTAGCGGGCCACGGTAAGCCTGATACCGGAGCCGTCGCTCATATCAAACTCTTCCTGTACCAAACCCTTGCCGAAGGAGCGCCGGCCTATGACCGTACCCCTGTCGTTATCCTGTATGGCCCCGGAGAAGATTTCGCTGGCCGATGCCGAATTCTCGCTTATCAGTACGCTAAGCCCCATATCCTGGAACAGGCCTCTGCCATCGGCCCGGAAGACCTCCCTCTTGCGGTGAAGGCCTTCCATATACACTATGGTATCGCCCTTGGCAAGGTAGTCGTTGCAGAGCAGCAGGGCCTGGTCAAGATAGCCGCCGCTGTTGTCGCGGAGGTCCATAACAAGCCGGCTCATACCCTCTTCCTTAAGGGCCGATGCAGCATCCCTGCATTCCTTGAATGTGGTTCTGGAGAACTTGGAAAGGCGGATGTAGCCAACGCTGTCGCTGAGCATAAAGGCCGCGTCCACACTGTGGAGCGGAATCTTTCCGCGTGTCATCTCGAAGGGGATCACCTCACGGCCGCGTCCCACGGTCACCACCACTTTAGTGCCCGCAGGCCCCTTGATGTGCCGTACCATAGAGTCCTGGGGGAATTTGACGCCGGCAATTACCACGCTGTCCACCTTGAGCATACGGTCCCCGACCAGCATTCCGGCTTTTTCGGCGGGGCCTCCGGGGATAACCTCCAGCACTACGGCCGTGTCGTTGGGAACGTTGAACTGTATGCCGATGCCGTCAAAATTGCCGGCAAGCTGTTCCTGGGAATCGGAAAGCTGACGGGGCGGAAGATACAGGGAATGGGGATCCAGGGTGGCCAGGGCGGCCGTTACTGCTGCGTCGGTCATTTCCGGACGGGAGAGAGTGTCCACATAATTGTGCTCCACCATATCCAGGATAAGGTTGAGCTTATTCCAATCCCTTTCCCTTACCTGATGAAGGCGGCGCTTCTCCCCAATGCGGACCACGCTGAGGGCCACAAGGGCCCCTATCACCCCCGCCACAAGCAGCTGAAGATATTTAGCCCAGCGTGAACTCATTGAGCCTGAACAACTTCTATTCCCGCACGTTTAAGGAGGTCCACTCCGTCGGTAAGACGGTACTGGTCACGGTAAACGACCCGCTGGATTCCGGCCTGGATAATGAGCTTGGCGCATTCCAGACAAGGCGAGGCGGTAACATACAGAGTAGCGCCCTTCGAGCTGTTGCCCGACTGGGCCACCTTGGAAATGGCATTGGCCTCGGCGTGCAGGACATAGGGCTTGGTGACCCCGTTCTCATCCTCGCACACATTCTCGAAGCCGGAAGGAGTTCCGTTGTATCCGTCGGAAATGATCATCCTGTCCTTTACAAGCAGGGCCCCCACCTTCCTGCGCTTGCAGTAGGAGTTCTGGGACCAGACTTCGGCCATTTCAAGGTAACGCTCGTCAAATTTCATCGCTGGTACAGATAACGCTTGATGCTCTTCTTGGGAGTACGCTCGAAATCTTCGGGCATAAGCTCGATCTTCTTGATCTGGGCGTAGTTGGGAAGCTCGTGGTTGATGGCGGGGAGCATATCGGCTATCCTCTTGCGGAGGGCGGCCCTGGGCATACCGTCCAGCTCTCCCTGATGCCAGTCGGGATAGATGAGGGCGGTGAGTCCGCCGTTATCCTCCACGACCAGGGAATCCACCACGTAGGTGAAGTTGTTTATCACGGCCTCAAGTTCCTCCGGATAGATATTCTGGCCGGAAGGACCCAGCACCATACACTTGGAACGGCCGCGCAGGAACAGGTAGCCGTCGGTGTCGATCACACCCATATCTCCGGTCTTGAACCAGCCGTCCTCGGTGAAGGAACTGCGGGTGGCTTCCTCGTTCTTGTAATAGCCGAGGCACACGTTGGGGCCCTTAACCTGAACTTCGCCGGGTATCTTGAGCGGATCCGGGGAATCGATGCGTATGCTCATATTCATCGCAGCACGTCCGGCCGATCCTACCTTCACCTTGTCCCAGTGGGCATAGCCGATGATAGGTGCGCACTCGGTCATACCGTAACCCACGGTATAGTGGAAGCCTATCTTGTGAAGGAACTTCTCCACCTCGGGGTTGAAGGCGGCGCCGCCAAGGATCACTTCCTCGAACTTTCCGCCGAAGCTGTTGGTGAGCTCCGTGCAGAAGCGCTTGGCTATGACCTTGTCCAGCACCGGGATGCGCATATAGTACTTGTTCTTGTCTATGATGGGCTTGAGCTTGCTCTTGTACACCTTCTCTATCACCAGGGGCACTGCGATGATGATGTCGGGATGAATCTCGGAGAAGGCCTGCATAATGATCTTTGGACTGGGCACGCGGCTCAGGAAATGGACGTGCATTCCGATGGTCATCTCGAAGAGGAACTCGAACATCATACCGTACATGTGGGCGGTAGGAAGCATCGAAACCACGTTCATTCCGGCCTTCAGCATAGGGCAGGCATCCTTGGCGGCGAACTCGATATTGGAGTACAGAGCCCTGTAAGGCAGCATCACACCCTTGGAGAAGCCGGAGGTACCGGAGGTGTAGTTTATGATGGCCAGTTCCTCGGAACTGTCCTCGTAGTAATTGAGGTCCGTGCTCTCGAAATTGTTGGGATAGCGGCTGCCGAAAGTCTCGTTGAGGTGCTCCCTCACATCGGCCAGTTCCTGGGTGGCGGCATACAGGAACTTGAAGGTGCTTATCTGGACCACCACGGCAAGGTCCGGCATCTCGTCGGGGCTCAGGCCCTCCCAGATTACCTCGTCCACGAAGAGGACGCGGGCGCCACTGTGGTTTACCAGATAGTGGATGTTGCCGGGCTTGAATTCGTGCAGGATGGGCACTGCCACGGCGCCGTAAGTTATGGCCGCCAGGAAACTCACGCCCCAGTTGGCCTGGTTGCGGGAGCAGATGGCCACTTTGTCGCCTTTTTCCAGGCCGCACTGCTCGAAGGCTATGTGCAGCTTGGCTATCCTTCTGGCGACATCCCGGTAGGCCAGCGTCATACCCTGGTAATTGGTAAGCGCCGGACGGTCCCAGTTTTTGACGAAACTCTCCTGAAGGAGTTTGTTTACGGATTGGAATTGCATATCAGGTAGGTTTTAGTTCAGTTTTATTTCCCTGGAGCGGCCGTCGTAGCACATTACGGTAACTCCGCGGGAGCTTGGAGTGAGGGGCGAATCGGCCTGGATCATCTTGGGACCCTGGGGCTGGGCAAGCGGCTGCCCGCCTTCGAAGGGATAGATGAGGGTCTGGACCGAGGTGCGCACCGCCCAGAAGCGTTTTTCGTTAAATTCTATCAGTTCCGGCAGCGATTTCACCGTTTCGGGGGCCGATATCCCCTTCCAGCCTTCCGGCTTCGCGCCGTGAAGGTTGTAACGCTCCAGGGTGTTGTCCTTGTGCAGGACCATCACCGTGTAGCCGCCGGCGCCGGTGAAATCGTAGGCCGACGGACCCAGGAGAACAGGCTTGCCCAGCTCTACGGGGAAGCCGTTCACCCAGTGGCCAAGGCGGTCAAGCAGCCACAGCTTGGAGCCGGCCGCAAAGAGGAACTGTATCTTTCCGTTGTTGTAATAGTCTATGCTCTGTACCGCTCCGCAGAGTTTTTCCTTGAACGGGATGCCCCAGACGCCCTTGCCGTTCTCGTCGTTCAGGCAAAGTGCGAGGTGCTGGTTCTGGTACAGGTAATTGGTTGCGCCGGTAGCGCTGTTCTTCACAGGGAAAAGACCCGTGGGCACCACCACCGTGGTATCCCTCTCCAGGACCTGGACGCGGGTACCCTTGGCGTTGCGTTTCTCCAGGCGGAGCTGCATCCGGGGGAAAGTGCCGGAAAGGTCCAGCGAGGCAAAAGCCGCGGCATAGCCGCTCCCCTTCACCCAGGCCGATATGGCCGATGCAGGATCTTCCGAAAGGATTTCGGCGGGGAGTTTGGAGTCGTCCGTCAGGGAGCCGTAGGCCACCCAGCCCTGGGGCGTGGGAAGCGATGCGTCCGAGAAGCGGTCCTTTAGGGTGGTTTCCCTAAGCTTCCGGTCGCTCAGGGCCTGAAGGGTGGGAAGGTCGCCGAAAGCGCTCCACCTGCCGTCCAGCTGGACGCAGAGGGTATCGCAGACGGCAAAATGTTCTCCGAGTATAAGTCCCAGTGTGCCGGCATCCGGGTTGGGGCCCACGGGCCCCAGCTTATTGTCCTTTGCCGAACGCAGCAGCAGGGCCTCGTGGGAGACTCCGTCGTCCGTGCAGAAGACTGCCTTCACAATTTCGCGCGGCTGCATCTGGCGGAACCATTCTCCCGGCGAATGCGGCGCACCGCCGCGGGAATTCAGGGCTTTGTCGAAACGCTGCTTCGAGCCGAGTCCGTCCTGGTACTTCCGGCTGTTCTCCAGGAAGGCGTCGGGATCCGGCACCGGTATGCTGATGACACGGGTTACGAAATACGGCAGGACTTCCGGGAATAAGGCCTGGGCGGCCTCTGTCCCCGAGAAAGCAGCGAAGAAACTGGCCGCAGCCTCTCCGGGAAGGCTTTCCCCGTCGATGACTATATGGTCCTTGCCCGAATCGGAGACAGTCCAGCTGCTCCAGGGGCTGATTGCTTTCACGAATGAAGTCTTGCGGCGTGTGGACGGACTGCCGAAGATCTGAAGGACTTTGGCAGCGTGGGAATGCGATACGAAGACCTGCACCGGACCGTGGGCCCTGGAGACAAGTTTGAGCGGGCCCTCTCCCGAAAGGATGGAAAGGCCCTCGTCCAGATGCCGCTGGGAAGACTGGATGAAGGTTTCGGAGCGCGAGGCCAGGAGGAAGCCTTCATAGACCTCGCTCTTGAGCCCGGCCTTTTCGGCCGCTTCCCGGTATGAAGCAAGGGTGGTGGAATCGGCCTGGCCGATCTCAGTTATGACCAGAGGGACAAGCGAGCCGCTGTTGTGCAGCGACAGGGCGCTGCGGAGGCGCGAAACCTCACGCATATACTGCAGCACCTGGGGCTGACCGGGAGTGAGGAATGCAGCCGCGAGACCGGATGAATCGGCTATGGTACGGGCTGCGGCCCTGCTTCCGTCGAATACCGCTACCGCCACAGCATCGGAGGGAACGGCGCGGAGCACATTCCACTGGGCACCCGGATCCTTGACCGGGCGGCCGCCCTTGTCCGGGACACCGCTGTAGAGCCTGCTCACCGCAAAAACGATGAGGGCGATAAGGAGCGCAAGTGCCGAAACTGCGACTATTGTGGAACGTTTACCCATATTATGCAAAGTTAGCTATTTTTTCCGTAATTCAATAGTTTATTCCGAAGGAATCATTAGCAAAAGCTTTTTTTCACTATCTTTGTGCTGTGAAAACCTTTGCTTACCGTGTGGCCGGGCTCGTTTTTACCGTAGAGTATCCGGATTTTTCCGTCCTGCCGGAACGGATGGACAACCTGCATCCCTTCGTCACCGAAGCTCTTCCGGAGAGTCCGCTTTTCTCAGTCAGGCTTTCCGAAAGTCCCCTTCCCTCAGGAACGGAGCGTCTGTTCCTCACCGAGGACGGGGAAGGCTTTCCCGAGATAGGTATTTTTGCAGCTCCGGACGGAGCCCACATCTTCCGCACCGCCATAGAGCCGGGTCAGCCGGTCGCCTGTGAAATGCTGGTTTCCAAGGACTTCCGCAGCGGAACCGTGCATCTTACGGGAGTGGACGACTGCTTTGGCCTGAACAACTGCCTTATGCTGCTTTTCGCCTTTGCCGGCGCAGCCGAGGGAGTGCTTGAAATGCACGCTTCGGTGATAATGAACGGAGGCTACGGCTATCTGTTCCTCGGACGCAGCGGTACCGGAAAGAGCACACACAGCCGCCTTTGGCTCAAGCACATTTCCGGCTCGGAACTGCTCAATGACGACAATCCCATCCTGAGGCTCCTGCCGGACGGTTCCGTAAGGGTTTTCGGCTCACCGTGGAGCGGCAAGACACCCTGCTACAAAGCCAAGGATGTACCCGTGGGCGCAGTGGTTCGGCTGGAGCAGGCACCGTATAATAAAATCGCCCGCCTGAGTCCTCTGGAGGCCTATGCGTCGCTGATGGGATCGGCCTCTTCCTTCCGGCCCTTCAGGGCCCTTGCCGATGCCTGGCACGAGACCCTCAACGCGATGGTCCCCCAGGTACCCTGCTTCAAGCTGGAATGCCTGCCCGACAGGGAGGCGGCCCTGCTCTGCCACCAAAACGTAAAGCGCGATGCCCAGGCTGGTGATACCCACTGAGACCTTTATGGAGGAGGTCCGCAGTCTGCTCTCTCAGGGCAAGGAGGTGAGCTTCACCCCCAAGGGCTACAGTATGCTCCCCCTTCTGAGGACCGACCGCGACAGCGTGATACTCAAAAAGTTGCCCGGGGCCGAGGTGGGAGACATAATCCTGGTCCGGACAGAAGGGCGTTACGTGCTTCACCGCCTCATAAGTATGGAGGGAGATAAGCTTGTCCTTCAGGGCGACGGCAACCTTCAGGGCACCGAGACCTGCGGCCCTGACGACGTGCTGGGGACCGTAATCAGGATAAAGCGCGGCAGGCTTGGTTTCAAGCCCGGGAACGGGCGCTTCTGGAGGGGGCTTCCCTACATTGTCCGCCGCGTTATCCTGGCAATATACAGAAGACTATACAAGACACTATGAGAATAAAAGACGGATTTGTACTGCGCCAGATAATCGGCCAGTATGTGGTGGTTGGAGAAGGCCTCTCCCAGGTCAACTTCAACAAGATGCTGTCGCTCAATGAGTCGGCCGCATACCTTTGGAAAGAACTTCAGGGCAAGGACTTCAGCGTAGAAGATGTCACCGCCCTTCTGCTGGACCGCTATGAGGTGGCGGAAGAGCTCGCATCCAAGGACGCCGCAGCCCTCTGTGAGAGCTGGCAAAAAGCCGGAGTACTGGAATGAAAACCCTGGGAGCCTGCCTGAAGGCGCTTTCGCGTATGGCCCGTCCCCAATGGTGGCGGCTATGCGTGAGCATTGCCGTCGGAGCGCTGAGGATAGCCGCTTCGATGGGCTTTGTGATGGCCAGCAAACATCTGGTGGACATAGCGACCGGGGTTGACGGCTCCCCCATCGGCCCTGCTATCGGCCTCTTCCTCGGAATACTGGCCGTACAGCTTGGCTGCGTCATCTTCTCCTCCTGGTGGACTTCCTATATAACGGTAAAGGCCCAGAACGGGCTCAGGCGCAGCTGTTTCGCCCACGTGATGCGCTCACGCTGGGAAGGCCGCGAACCCTTCCTGAGCGGGGACACCGTGAACCGCCTGGAAGAGGATATAAGGGTAATTGCCGATCTGCTCTGCGACCGCATTCCCGGGCTAGTGATAACCCTGCTGCAGCTGCTCTGTGCATCGGCCTATCTGATGATACTGGCGCCCAACCTGCTGTGGGTGCTCATCATCCTTATGGCAGCTGCGGTGCTTGGCTCCAGGATGTTTTTCAGGCAGCTCCGCCGCCTTATGGCAGTTATCCGCCAGAGGGAGAGCGAACTGCAGCAACTTATGCAGGAAAGCCTGCTCCACCGTGTCCTGGTGCTCACCCTCACCGGAGTGGAAAGGGTCCTTACACGCTTTGGATGGATACAGGCCGATATCGAGGGCAACGTGCGCAAACGCCTTAACTACAATGCAGTAGCACGCGGACTTATGTTCCTGGGCTTCCAGGCCGGACACGCGGCAGCCTTCCTCTGGGGAGTCTTCGGCATTATGGCCGGAACCGTAACTTACGGTACGATGACGGCCTTCCTGCAGCTGGTAGGACAGGTCCAGAGGCCGATAGCCGAATTCGGCCGGCAGGTCCCCGCCTTCATAAACGCAATGACCTCCATCGAGCGCATAATGGAACTGGAAGAACTCCAGGAAGAGCCCGCCCAGGCCCCTCTCAAACTTGAGGACGCCCCCGAAATAGTGCTCGAAAACGTAAGCTACAGCTATCCCGGGGCCGATGTTCCCGTGCTGGATCACTTCTCCTGCAGTTTCCCCGCCGGAAAGATGAGCGTGGTGGCCGGCCCCACCGGGGCTGGAAAGAGCACCCTCGTGCGCCTTATACTCGGCCTGCTGAATCCCGGCGAAGGCCGCGTCCTGGTGGGCGGGCACGAGGCATCGGCAGCCCTCCGCTGCAATTTCATGTACCTGCCGCAGGGCAATTCGCTCCTGAGCGGGACCATACGCGACAACCTTATGATGGCCGATCCCGAAGCCACCGACGAGCAGATGTTCGAGGCCCTGGACAGCGCCATGGCGGGCTTCGTCCGCGAGCTTCCCGACGGGCTGGACAGCGTATGCGGTGAGATTGGCAGCGGCCTGAGCGAAGGCCAGTGCCAGAGGATAGCGGTAGCACGTGCCCTTCTGCGCAGCGGCGGCGTACTCATTCTGGACGAGGCCACGTCGGCCCTTGACAGCGACACCGAGAAGGCGCTGCTGGAAAAGTTAAACGCCCGCTTCCGCGGGCGCAAAACCATTGTGTTCATATCGCACCGGGAAGCTGTGATAGACAGCGCCGATGCCGTTGTGAGAGTCTGATTACCAGCCCAGTGCCGATGCGCCCAGGATGGCGGCGTCGGATTCCTTGAGCGAAGAGAATACCAGGTCCACCTTGCCGCGCCACAGCGGAATAACGTTCTCGTCCATGGCTTTGCGGATGGGAGCCTCCAGGAATTCCCTTGCACGGGCCAGGCCTCCGAAGAGGACTATGGCCTCGGGGGCCGAGAATTCAATGAAATCGGCAAACTTTTCACCGAGTATGCGTCCGGTGAACTCGAACACGCGGAGGGCAAGCTTGTCGCCTTCCTTGGCAGCCTCGTACACATTCTTGGACTGGATTACGTCCAGGGAACGCAGGAGGGAGGGTTCATCGGTGAGCTCCAGCCATTCGCGGGCGGTGCGGGCGACTCCGGTAGCGCTGGCATAGGTTTCCAGGCAGCCGCATTTGCCGCAGTTGCAGGGACGTCCGTTGTGACGCACGGCGCAGGTGTGGCCCAGCTCGCCGGCAAAGCCGTCGTGGCCGTAGACCACCTCTCCGTTAATGACTATGCCGGAACCTACGCCGGTTCCGAGGGTAATCATAATGAAGTTCTTCATACCCCTGGCGGCGCCGTATGTCATTTCGCCCATGGCGGCGGCGTTGGCGTCGTTGGTAAGGGAGACGGGAATGCCGTTCATCTTGTCCTGGAGCATCCTGGCGAAGGGAATGTTCCCGGCCTTGGCCCAGGTAAGGTTCACGGCGTTCTCCACCACTCCGGTGTAGTAATTACCGTTGGGGATGCCCACTCCGATTCCGCGGATGCGGCCTTCGGCGCCGGCCTCGGCTATTATGCGATCCAGGGCCTGGGCAAGGCCTGCGACGAATGCCTCGGGCGATTCGGTATCGGCCGATGAGATGACCGTTTGGGAAATGATGTTTCCGCGGGCGTCCACGACGCCGCATTTGGCGGTCTGGCCGCCTACGTCTATACCTATTACTAAGTCTTGAGCCATAGTGCTGCTGGAATTAATCTACGGGGATGTCCTTGTTCACGTTCTTGGAGCCTGCAACTGCATAGTAGAGCAGGAAGGCCAGCATGGCCACAACCACCCAGTAGCTGTTCATATAGCCGGCGCCCTTTGCAACGGCTTCCTGGATGAGGGGCATTACGCCGCCGCCCACAACCAGCATCATGAAGATACCGGAGGCTGCTTCGGTGTACTTGCCCAGGCCCTCTACGGCGAGGTTGAAGATTGCGCCCCACATAATGGAGGTGCATATACCGCAGAGCACCAGGAACAGGCAACTGAGGGGAACCTGGAACATTGCGAAACCGTCGGCTGCGCTGTAGCCGGGCATATTCACGGTAACGCTCTTGGGAATGAATATGGCTATGACCACCAGCAGTATGGCAAGGCTGGTGACGCAGGTCATCTGGGTGCGGGTGCTCACCTTGCCGGAGATGAGGGAGCTGGAGAAACGGCCCACCATCATCAGGAGCCAGTAGATAGCTGCCACTGCACCGCCGATGGCGGCACCGTTCACGGCAATGCCGGCGCCCTTTTCGGAAGCGTCGGACAGGTAGAAGATAATCTGGGCGGGAATGCCTATCTCGATACCTACATAGAAGAAGATGGAGATGGCTCCGAGCACGAAATGGCGGAAATTCCAGGCGCTGTGCTCATATACGGTGGAGGTACGGCTCTGGGAGGGTTCGGGGATCTGCACGAAGTAGATGATGCAGAAAGCGATTGCGAACACGCCCATGGCGATGAACAGCAGAGGGGCCACGTCGCTCATGGCGGTCTTGTCGGTCACGGTGCCGATGAGCATACCTACCAGCAGCGGGGTAAGGGTTCCGGTGAGGGAATTGAGGGTACCGCCGGTCTGGATGAGCTGGTTGCCGCGGTTGCCGCCGCCGCCCAGGATGTTGAGCATAGGGTTGACCACGGTGTTGAGCATGCACACGCAGAAGCCGCAGATGAAGGCGCCCAGCAGATACACGTAGATGGCGCTGCCGCCAAGGAAGCCGAAGCTGGACAGATACTGGATGCAGATTCCCACGAAGCCAGTCGCAAGGGCGATGAGGGTGGTCTTCTTGTAGCCGATCTTCTGGAGCATCTTGCCTGCAGGGATACCCATAAACAGGTAAGCGGCGAAATTCATCATATTGCCCATCATTCCGGCCCAGCTGTACTGGCCCTTCCAGATGTTGCCGAAAGGAGCTGCCATATTGGTCACGAAGGAGATCATCGCGAAGATGAAGCACATAGTGATGATGGCAACCAGATTGTTGTTTGTTTTGGTCTTAGCCATAGCGTTTATTTATAGTTTTAAAGATTTTTTACAATTCAACTCTCAAATATAGCGATAATTTTTTAATGAGGAATATTTTTAAAAATTTTCGTCTCCAGGCTTGCACGGATAATAAATAATTGTTACATTTGCACTCGGATATCGAAGTTCATTCGTATCCATTGTTAAGTTCGTTTTATATACCGGAAAGCGCTCTTGGGGAGGAGCGCTTTCTTTTTTGTCCTTGTCCGGCGCCGCCGCATCCGGATTGAAATGTCCTAATTCCTTTCCGGGACATCCTAAAAAATTGCAAAAGCATTTCGCATCT
The DNA here is from genome assembly GCA_017961015.1 of Bacteroidales bacterium. GTDB lineage: Bacteria > Bacteroidota > Bacteroidia > Bacteroidales > UBA932 > Cryptobacteroides. The sequence goes on from JAGCYC010000025.1 coordinate 55,771, forward strand.
TTGCAATCCATTATGACAGTGCTTCTTTCGGCAGCCCTCTTGCTTGCGAATCTCCTGCTGGACAGTATCCCGCACGGAGAATCCATCTCGCACGCCTCCGACACCATACTTCTTGACGCCGCCGTAAGCAGTGCCATAAAAGAAGAGCGAAGCTTCAGGGATACCCCCTCGCCCATCAGTATCCTGGGCCGGGCCGACTTCGGACGCGAGGGAGTATTTTCTCCAAAAGGCCTGAATGCCCTCGTTCCCGGGCTTCACCAGGGGGACTACGGCGCCTCGCTTACTTCAAGCATATATGTCAGAGGCTTCGGCTCCAGGATGGAGAACCCCGTGCTGGGCCTTTACGTGGACGGTTTCCCAATACTTGACAAGAATGCCTACGATACCGACTACCTGGATATTGCATCGGCCAGGATGCTCAGGGGCCCTCAGGGCACCCTGTACGGCCGCAATTCTATGTGCGGTGTACTTTCACTGGAAAGTTCAGGGCCTTCGGGCGGGCCTTCCCGCTACAATGCCGCCGCCGAATGGGGCAGCGCGAATTCGATAAAGATGCAGCTCGCGTGGTACGGGAAAAAGAATTCTCTCGGGCTCCTTTACAGGCACAGCGACGGTTTCTTCACCAACAGCTTCACAAATAAGGCTGCCGACCCTTTCAACGGAGGCCAGCTGCGCTGGAAATGGAAAAGTGAGGCCGCGGACGGCCTTTGTCTTGAGAACCTGCTTTGGCTGGGCGCATCGCGGGAGGGCGGTTTTGCCTACGGACCCTATGTGAACGGGGAGAGTCTGCCGCCATCCTACAATGACGAGGCATCCTACACCCGCTTCACCCTCCTCGAGGGCTTTAAAGCCAGGATAAGAAAGGGGAAATGGCATATCGATGCGATGAGCTCGGTCCAGCTGCTCGGCGACAGGATGGTAATGGACCAGGACTACACACCTAAGTCTGTCTTTACCTTGCAGCAGATCCAGCGTAGCGGAGCCCTTACCGCCGAGCTGCTGATCCGTCCCTCCAGGCAGCACAGGCATTGGAAGGGCGTAAGCGGTGCCTTCGGTTTCTTCAGGGCCAACAACTCGGATGCCCCGGTCCTTTTCAAGCGGGACGGGATCCAGACCCTTATCCTGGACAATGCCAACAGGAATATTCCCGAAGATATCGGCTTCCTGGAAATCAGCGACGCCCAGTTCCCGGTGGACAGCCATTTTGACATACTGAGCTGGGATGCCGCCCTTTTCCACGAGTCGGTGTTCAGTTTCGGGAAATGGTCGTTCACCGTCGGTCTCCGCCTGGAATACGAGGGAGCCTGGATGCACTATGACAGCCGCAGCAGCCTCCACTACCGTTTCATACCTACGATGGCAGTTCCGCGCCCCTTCAGCGACCGCTATACGGGCAGCGAATCCATCCACAGCCCAGTTCTGCTTCCCAAAGCGGCCATCCAGTGGCTGCCCCTGGAAAGCCTGGCGGTATTCGGCTGTATATCCAAAGGTTTCCGCTCCGGAGGCTTCAACACCCAGATATTCTCCGACATACTCCAGAACCGGATGATGAGAGGCCTGATGGAGGAGCTCGGGGTGTACTTTGATAGGCCGCCCGTATCGGTTGGCGCCGGCAATACCGTCTATAAGCCGGAACAGGCGTGGAACGGCGAAATCGGCCTTAAATATACACGGGGGACAGCCTTGAACGCACAGCTCAGTTATTTCATCATAGAAGGGATTGACCAACAGCTCACCGTCTTCCCTCCGGGGATGTCTACCGGAAGGATGATGACCAATGCGGGGAAAAGTCTCAGCCGGGGTATCGACGCCGAGCTTTCGGGCCGATGGAAGTCTCTCGGGGGCCGCATTGCCTGGTGCTGGAACGATGCACGTTTCGTAAGCTACGACGACGGCAACCACGACTACGCCGGGAAGCGCATACCCTATGCCCCCGCCCATACGCTCTATGCATCGGCCTTCTGGGAATGGGACAGGTGGAGCGTCCAGGCAGGGATACGCGGCACCGGCCCTATAGCCTGGAACGAAGACAACAGCCTTCAGGAGCCTTTCTACCTTTGCCTGAATGCCTCGGCCTCGGTTTCACTGGGCGCCTTCAGCCTGTATCTGAGAGGCGAGAACCTGAGCGGAACGCGATACAACACATTTTATTTTAAATCTATGGGACGGGAGTTCTTCCAGATCGGGAAACCCGCCCGTGTATATCTTGGGATAAGGATGGAAATATGAAAAGACTGCTTATAGCCGCCGCGGCCGCAGCCCTGAGCCTTGCCGCCTGTGTGAAGAGCCCCGAACAAGACACTTACAAAGGTCCTTACGATGTGTATGTGGGGACAGTGAAAGTCGATTCCAAAGACGGGAACACCTATTACAATGAGAACATAAAGGTAGCCTGGCGCACCCCCGCCGGCGGGCCCGACGAACTGGCCATATACCAGATAAAGTTTGTACCGGCAATGCCCGTCACGATAAATGTCAGCATACCCGGGATAGTGGCCACAGAGCAGGAGGACGGGTCAATAAGGCTGGACTGCCCCGATGTCGACCCCTGGGCCCTGGGAGGCCCTTATCCCAAATACAGGGTAAGCGGATTCAGCGGCTCGGTAAGGGGCGACAGGCTCTCTTTCAAACTGCTTTTTGGCGCAACGCCCACCGAATTTGAAGGAATTAAGGAATAAAAGCCGCCATACCGCCCCGAACGCTTGCTTTTTTGCGGTCTTTTTCGTAAAATTGTAATCTGTACCGACCGCAAAAGCGTTTTATGGAAAAATCTCTTGTACTTTGCGTTAACAACGGCCAGACCTACACGATGGAGGTAGGTCAGCCGCTGTCCCAGATTGCCCCCGAAACAGTCCGCGACCCCAAGACAGGGGTGGAGTATCCCGTGCTGGCCGCCCTGGTGGACCACCGCCTCAAACCCCTTGACTATGAGGTATATGCTCCCCACGAGGTGGAATTCATCGGCTACAACCATCCCGAAGGCCGCCGCACCTACGCCCGTTCCCTGAGCTTCCTGCTCCAGAGGGCCGTAAGGAAACTGTATCCGGACAAGATCCTGAAGATAAACCATTCCCTTCCCAGCGGGCTGTACTGTAAGTTCCGCGCCTGCCGCATAAGCGACGAGCAGATAATGGCCCTGCGCGAGGAGATGCGCTCGATGGTCGCCCAGGACCTTCCCTTTTCCCACAGGAAAATGGTTTCCACCGAGGCCGAGCAGATCTTCGACGCCCAGAACCAGCACCTGAAGGCAGACCTCCAGCGCTCCCTGGGCCGATACTCCTGCACCGTCTGGTTCCTGGACGGGGTGGCCGATAATTTCTACGGCCCCACAGTCCCCTCCACCGGCTACCTGAAGGTCTTCGACCTGATGCCCTTCCACCACGGATTCTGCCTCCAGTATCCGGCTCAGGAGGACATCAGCCGTACCATCCCCCGCATAAAGCAGATGAAGCTCACCACCACCCTTAAGGAATACGGCCACTGGTGCAAGACCACCGGCATAGTGAGCGTGGGAGCCCTGAACAAGCGTCTCCAGGAAGGCCGGGCCATAGAGCTGATAAACCTCTGCGAGGCAAGGCAGGAAAGGAGCTTCGCCCAGCTTGCCGATAAGGTGGAAAGCGAACGCGAAAGGATAAAGATAGTATTCCTGGCGGGGCCCTCCTCCAGCGGCAAGACATCATCGGCCCTCAGGCTGGCGCAGCAGTGCAAGGCGGTAGGGCTCAATCCGAAGGTGATAGAACTGGACAATTACTTCGTCTCGCGCGACCGCACCCCCCTGGACGAGGACGGAAAACCGGACTTCGAAGCCCTGGAGGCGATGGACCTGGAACTGCTCGGAAAGCAGCTCAACACCCTTCTGGAGGGCGGCGAGGTGGATATCCCCCGCTTTGACTTCATAAAGGGAGAACCTTTCTTCGAGGGACGTATGATGCACCTTGAAGAAAACGACATACTCATAATGGAAGGCATCCACGCCCTGGATCCCGGTATGGTCCCTTCGGTGGACCAGAGCCGCATCTACCGCATCTATGCATCGGCCCTCACCTCCCTCAAGCTGGACGAGAACTGCTGCATCTCCACCTCCGACAACCGTCTGCTGCGGCGTATGGTGCGGGACAACAGGGTCAGGGGCATATCCCCGGAGGAAACCCTTATGCGCTGGGCCTCGGTCCGGAGCGGCGAGAACCGCCACATCTTCCCCTTCCAGGAAAATGCCGACGCCCAGTTCAATTCGGCCCTGCTGTACGAACTACCCCTGCTGCGTTACTATGCCGAGCCCCTGCTGCGCCGCATAACCCCCGACTCGCCCGCCTTTGCCGAAGCCGCCAGGCTCCTCAAATTCCTGGGCTACATAGTCCCGCTGCAGCCTTCCGAGATTGCGGCCATCCCTCCCACTTCCATCCTGAGGGAGTTTATCGGCGGACAGACTCTCTGATTTTTTTCTTACCTTTGCACGATTTAAATAAAAGATATGGCATTTTACGAACTCAATGAGCAGGAAATCGGCCGAAGGGAATCCCTGGCCAAACTGCGCGAACTTGGAATAAACCCCTATCCGGCAGCACAGTATCCGGTAAACACCACCACGGCCGAAATAGCCGCCGGCTTCGTGCCCGAAGAAGGTAATTTCCAGGACGTATGCATAGCCGGCCGCATAATGAGCCGCCGCATAATGGGCGCCGCCTCATTTATGGAACTGCAGGACCACGCAGGCCGCATCCAGGTTTATGTCAAGCGGGACGAGATTTGCCCCGGCGAAGACAAGACGCTGTACAATACCGTTTTCAAGAAACTCCTGGACATAGGTGACATCGTGGGCATAAAGGGCTTCGCCTTCTTTACCCAGACCGGCCAGCTCTCGGTACACGCCCGCGAGCTCTGCGTGCTTTCCAAGTCGCTCAGGGTGCTCCCGATAGTGAAGACCGATGCCGACGGCACCGTCCACGACGGCTTTGCCGATCCCGAGCTCCGCTACCGCCAGCGCTATGTGGACCTCGTGGTGAACCCCGAGGTGAAAGAGACCTTCGTAAAGCGCAACCTTATCATAAACACGATGCGCGAGTGCTTCAACGGAGCCGGCTGCCTGGAGGTGGAAACCCCCATCCTGCAGCCCATCCCTGGAGGCGCCACCGCCCGTCCCTTCGTCACCCATCACAATGCCCTGGACGTGGATATGTACCTGCGCATTGCCAATGAGCTGTACCTCAAGCGCCTGATAGTGGGCGGCTTTGCCGGCGTATACGAATTTGCAAAGAACTTCCGCAACGAGGGAATGGACAAGACCCATAATCCCGAATTCACCTGCGTGGAGATGTATATCGCCTACAAGGACTACCTCTGGATGATGGAGTTCACCGAGAAGATGCTCCAGAAAGTGGCCGAGGCTACCGGCGGCGTGGTCAAGAATATCGGCGGACAGGAAATCTCCTTTGCAGGCCCCTACCGCCGCCTTCCCATCCTGGATGCCATCAAGGAATACGCCGGCGTAGATGTCAAGGGTATGGACGAGGCCCGGCTGCGCGATGTCTGCCGCAAGCTCAATGTGGAAGTTACCCCGGAAATGGGCGTAGGCAAGCTCATCGACGCCATCTTCGGCGAATACTGCGAGAAGAACCTGGTACAGCCCACCTTCGTGATCGACTATCCCGTGGAGATGTCGCCCCTCACCAAGCGCTGCCGCTACGACGACAGCCTCACCGAGCGTTTCGAGCTCTTCGTGAACGGAAAGGAACTGGCAAATGCCTATTCCGAGCTCAACGACCCCATCGACCAGCTGGAGCGCTTCGAGGAGCAGGCCGCCCTCAAGAGCAAGGGTGACGACGAAGCTATGTACATCGACTACGACTTTGTCCGCGCCCTGGAGTACGGAATGCCTCCTACCTCCGGTATCGGCATCGGCATAGACCGCCTTACTATGTTTATGACAGGAGCCCAGACAATTCAGGACGTCCTGTTCTTCCCCACTATGAGACCCGAAAAATTCCAGTAATATGAAAAGACTCGTTTTGGACCGCCAGAACCGGAAAATCGCAGGTGTATGCGCCGGTATCGCAAACTACCTTGAGGTGGATGTGACCGTGGTGCGCATCCTTTTCCTGATTGCCCTGCTGGGCGGCGGCTTCGGCTTCTGGATGTATCTCATTATCTGGGCCGTAGCACCTTCAGAGTAGGTTTTGGAACAGATTTCGTCGGCCCGCAACCCCAAGGTCCTGAATCTGCTTGCGCTGCAGGAGAAATCCCGCGAAAGGCGCAGGCAGGGCCTTTTTGTAGTTGAAGGCCGGCGTGAGCTGGAGCATTGCCTGGAGGCTGGCTTCAGCGTCCACACAGTGTTCTTCTGCCCCGAAATTGCAGGGGAACAGCTGCCGGAAGCCCTTGGCGACGCCTCCATAATACGGATTTCTCCCGAGCTCTACCGCAAACTGGCCTACCGCGAAGGAACCGAGGGCATCATAGCCGAAGTATATGAACGCAGCCTTGGCCTTGAAGACCTGAAGCTTCCGGAGAATCCCCGTGTAGTGGTACTGGAATCCGTGGAAAAGCCCGGAAACCTGGGTGCGGTACTTCGCAGTGCCGATGCCTGCGGGGCTAGCGCGGTGCTTGTCTGCGACCCCCTTACCGACCTTTACAATCCCAATTTGATACGTGCCTCAATAGGCGCGGTGTTCACCGTGCCGGTGGTGGCCTGTTCCTCGGAAGAAGCCATTTCCTGGCTGCAGGGCCACGGCATACGCATTCTCACCGCGCAGCTTCAGGATTCTTCCCTGTACTACGACTGCGATATGCGCGGAGCCACTGCCGTGGTAATGGGGACCGAGTCCACCGGGCTCTCCCAGCAGTGGCGGTGCGCCGCCGACGCCCATATCCGCATACCTATGCTGGGGCGGCTTGACAGCCTGAACGTCTCCGTCTCCGCCTCCATCCTGCTGTTCGAGGCCCTCCGCCAGCGGCGGTAGGTGCCGGCGGTGGCGCCAGGTGCCTGCGGCAGCAGCGCCCGGTGCCAGCCGCAGCAGGTGCCTGCGGCAGCAGCGCCCGCGAATCGTCGCCCTACCGGCGCCAGCGGCAGCAGGTACCGGCGGTGGCGGCAGCAGGTACCGGCGAATCGTCGCCCTACCGGCGCGCGTCAGGAACAAAATATTCCGAGCCGGAAAATGGCTCGGAATATTTTTTCCCTCCGCTCCACCAGTCCCCCGCACGGCGACTCTTCGCTCTCCCGCACCGCGACTCTTTTCCACTCCCACACGGCGAATCTTCACTCTCCCGCCGCGCGCCGGGGGCAAAAACGGCCCCTGGTGTCCTCGCGGTACGCTCCATACGCGTTTTAACCCAAAAATGCGGAGCACGATTACCACGCGGTACGCACCATACGCGTTTTAACCCAAAAATGCGGAGCACGAGTACCTCGCGGTACGCACCATACGCGTTTTGACCCAAAAATGCGGACGGCGAGTACCGGCGAATCCTGCGCGGGGGCTTGCCAGTCCGATGAAAATTGGTTTTCAGGAGCAACTGCACCTGAAAATAATTTTCAGCGACGGGTGGGAGAGGATTCGCCGTAGCGGGGACCGCAGCAGGTGCCAGCGTTTGTGCCGCAGGTGCCCAAAAAACGTCTGCACCTGATGCGCAAAACTGGCCTGTACTGCGTTACACCGCCGCAGGTGCCG
>JAGCYC010000026.1 GCA_017961015.1 Bacteroidales bacterium
GCACCACCAACTGCCTTGCTCCCGTGACCAAGGTCCTGAATGACAACTTCGGCGTAGTCCGTGGCCTGATGACCACCGTTCACGCTGCTACCGCTACCCAGAAGACCGTTGACGGTCCTTCCAAGAAGGATTGGCGCGGCGGCCGCGGTATCCTGGAGAACATCATTCCTTCCTCCACCGGTGCTGCAAAGGCTGTAGGTAAGGTTCTGCCCGAGCTCAACGGCAAACTCACCGGTATGTCCCTGCGTGTTCCCACCTCCGACGTTTCCTTCGTTGACCTGACCGTTGAACTGGCCAAGGAAGCTTCCTACGAGGAGATCTGCGCTGCTATGAAGGCCGCCTCCGAGGGTGAACTCAAGGGTGTCCTGGGCTACACCAACGAAGCCGTCGTTTCCACCGACTTCCGTGGCTGCCCTCTCACCTCCATCTTCGACGAGAAGGCCGGTATCCAGCTGGACAAGACCTTCGTAAAGGTTTGCGCCTGGTACGACAACGAGTGGGGTTATTCCAACAAGGTTCTTGAAATGGCTAAAGTCATCACCAAGTAATTCCTTCAGGAAAACTCATTTTCACAGCCTGACTCCTTTACGGAGCCAGGTTTTTTGTTTATATTTGTAGCATGAAGTATTATCTGATAGCCGGAGAAGCTTCCGGGGACCTGCACGGTTCCAATCTGATGAAGGGGCTCTATGCCAAGGACCCCGGGGCCGATATCCGCTTCTGGGGCGGGGCCCTTATGGACGGAGTGTACCGGGAGCATCAGGGCGGCGGCGACGGCTTCGTGAAAGACTATCGCGACAGCGCCGTAATGGGCTATCTGGAGGTACTTCTGAAGGCCGGGACCATAGCCCGCAAGCTAAGCGAGGCAAAGCGCGACATCGCCGCCTGGAAGCCCGACGTGGTAATCCTGATAGACTATCCCGGCTTCAACCTCAAAGTGGCGGAATTCGCGCACTCACGGGGGATAAAAGTCTTTTACTACATAGCCCCCAAACTCTGGGCCTCCCGCGAGGGCCGCGTACGCAAGCTCAAGGCCTGGGTGGACCGTCTTTTCATAGTCTTCCCCTTCGAGAAGGAGTATTTCGGCAGGCTGGGAGTTCCCTATACCTATGCCGGAAATCCCCTGATAGACGCGATCGACAGCCATCCTGCCCTGCAGGAATCCAGGGAAGCCTTCCTGAAAAGGACAGGGCTTCCGGACGTTCCGATGATTGCCCTTCTTGCCGGTTCGCGCAATATGGAGATAGGCTCGATGATGCCGCCTTTCATAGCCTTTGCCGACAAATGGCACGAAGCCTACCCGGAATATCTCTTCCTTATTGCGGCCGCTCCGCAGAGAAGCCCCGAAGACTACGCCAAATGGCTTGTGGACAGGCCCTGGGTGCGGGTACTCTTTTCCGAAACCTACGCCGTCCTGCGTCACAGCCGTGCGGCGGTGATCAATTCCGGCACGGCCTCGCTGGAAGCCGCCCTTATAGGCACTCCGCAGGTGGTGGCATACCGTACCGCCCGGATCAGCTATGCGATAATGCGGAATCTTATCCGCGTAAAGTATATTTCCCTGGCAAACCTCATCATCGGCAAGGCAGCCTTCAAGGAACTGCTGCAGGACTATCTTACAGCCGATAACCTCTTCAACGAGATGCGCCGTATCCTTGAGGATGCACCTTACCGCGAGGCAATGCTGGAAGATTACGCCCGTGTGCGGGAGCTCCTTGGAGGAAGCGGAGCATCGAAGGCCGTCGCCGGGGCTATGACAGAATACCTAAAGGGATGAAAGTAGTTGCCGATACCAATATCCCCTTCCTGAAGGGAGTACTTGAACCTTATGCCGAGGTAGTGTACAAGGAAGGCCGTTCCATAGACCGCGAAACCGTGGCCGATGCCGACGCCCTGCTCCTTCGCACCCGCACCAAGTGCAACGCCCAACTGCTGGAGGGAAGCCGGGTGAAGATGATTTCCAACGCCACCATAGGAACCGACCACGTGGACCTGCCCTGGTGCGAGGCCCACGGCATAAGCGTCTGCAATGCCGAAGGCTGCAACGCCGGCGCCGTGGCGGACTATGTCTTCTCCGCCCTTTACGGCATAGCGGCCCGCCGCGGAATACGCCTCAAGGGCGCCACGCTGGGCCTGGTAGGTGTGGGCCATGTGGGCAAACTTGTGCAGGAAATGGCCCTCAAGCTGGGTTTCCAGGTGCTCTGCTGCGATCCTCCCCGCGCCGCCGCGGAAGGCCCCGAAGGTTTCGTGAGCCTGGACGCCCTGCTGGAAGAGGCCGATATCGTAAGCCTCCACGTCCCGCTGGACGACAGCACCCGCAATATGGCCTCCGACGAATTCTTCGAGAAAATTCGCCACGGAGCCGTGCTCATAAACGCCGCACGCGGCGAGATAATAGACGATGCTGCGCTGCTGCGCGCGCGCCCGAAGCTTGGCGCCCTGGTCCTGGACACCTGGAACAGCGAGCCCACGGTGAATCCTATGATAATCGACATTTGCGATATCGCCACGCCGCATATCGCCGGCTACTCCTATCAGGGCAAGCGCAACGGAACCGCGATGGCGGTACAGGCACTTGCGAAGCATTTCGGCATAGAGGAACTGTTCGACTTCTATCCCCCTGCACCCGGCGAAGCTATGCAGCCCGTAGCCCTGGACGTGGAAGGCCTGTCCCAGGGTGAGATAGCCGCCCTTCTGCAGTACAACTATCCCATCTTTACGGACGATTTCCTCTTCCGTTCAGACCCCGGCAGTTTCGAAAGGCTGCGCAGTGAATACAACTACAGACGAGAATTTTATATACGCTAAAACTATGTTCAACGCCAAAGACAGCAAACAGATTGCAGAGCGCGGCGCTTCCCTGAAGCAGGTGCGCGCCCAGATGGAACGTTTCAAGACAGGTTTCCCCTGGATGCAGATAGTAGGCCCCGCCACCCCCGAGCGCGGTATCCGTGTCCTGAGCCCGGAAATGGAGCAGCAGGCAGTGGATTACTGCGGCAAGGCTTCCGTAGCCGGCCGATGCAAGTTTGTCCCAGCATCGGGAGCCGCATCCCGTATGTTCAAGGATATGTTCGCGGCTTTGGACAAACTGGAAGCCGGAGAAGACGTCCCCGAAGGATCACCGGCAGCCCGTCTGGCCGCGTCCATCAAGGATTTCGCCTTCTATACACCCGAACTCTTCGGCGAGCCCGAAGACAGCGCGGCCTACCGCCTGAAAGTGCTCAGGGCCCTGCTTACCCCCGAAGGCCTCTCCTACGGCAGCAAGCCCAAGGGTGTGCTCAAGTTCCACCGTTATCCCTCCGAGGTGCGCACAGCCCTGGCCGAGCATCTGGTGGAAGCCCAGGCCTACCTTCGCAATGCCGACGGCAGCTGTTCGCTCACTATCACCATCTCCCCCGAGCACAGGGAACTCTTTGACAAGGCCGTGGCCGAGGTGAAGGAAGCTTATGAAAAACGCTACGGAGTAAGGTACGACATCCGTTTCACCACCCAGGACAAGGCCACCGATACCATAGCGGCCGATTCCTCCAACCGTCCTTTCCGCAAGGCCGACGGCAGCCTGCTCTTCCGTCCGGGAGGCCACGGCGCCCTTATCTATAATCTGGACAAGGTGCAGGAAGAACTGGTAAGCATAAAGAATATCGACAACGTATCCCACGAAAAGTATCTGGAGATCACGGCCCGTTCCAAGAAAGTGCTTATGGGCATAGCCCTGGAGCTGCGCGACCGTATCTTCGGCTATCTGAGGGCCCTGGACCAGGATCCCACCGAGAAGCTCTGCGACGAGATAGAGAACTTCCTGGACCGCCATCTGTGCATACAGATACCCCTGGCCCACAGCCATCAGGAGCGTGTGGAGATGCTCCGCTCCAAGCTGAACCGCCCCATCCGCGTGTGCGGTATGGTCCGGAACGAAGGCGAGCCCGGCGGCGGCCCTTACGTGATAGCCGGTAAAGACGGCTGCACCAGCCTGCAGATCCTGGAAAGCGTCCAGATCAATCCCGACGACAAGGGCGCGATGCAGGCTATGTCCCGTGCCACCCACTTCAATCCGGTGGACCTGGTATGCCTGCTGCACGACTATAAGGGCGGCAAATTCAATCTCCTGGACTTCGTGGACCACGATGCCGGCTTCCTTAGCAGCAAGAGCTACGAGGGACGCGAACTCAAGGCGCTGGAGCTTCCCGGCCTGTGGAACGGGGCTATGAGTGACTGGAACACCCTTTTCGTGGAGGTTCCCGCCCAGACCTTCAATCCCGTGAAGGTGGTCCTGGACCTCCTGCGTCCGGCACATCAGAATCAGTAAACAGTTTAGATATATGAAAGAAGCAGTTGCAGGTACTCTCGAATCCGGCGATATCTTCGTCAGGATCGGCCCTGGTGAAGGCCTTCAGATAGACCTTCAGAGCTCGGTAGCCGCACAGTTCGGCCGCCAGATCAAGGAAGTGATCGGCGAAACCCTTAAGGAGCTCGGAATAAGCGACGCGCACGTGAGCGCCGTGGACAAGGGTGCTTTGGATTGTACAATCAGGGCCCGCGTGACAGCAGCCGCGGTCCGTTCAAGCGGAAAAGACGTATGGAAAGATTAAGGAGAACAATGATGTTCGTACCGGGCAACAAACCCGGTATGATGGCCGATGCCCACATCTACGGGCCCGACTGCATAATGCTGGACCTGGAAGATTCGGTAACCCTGGCCGAAAAGGATGCCGCCCGCCTGCTGGTGTACAACGCCCTCAGGAGCATAGACTACGGCGACACCGAGATGGTCGTGCGCATCAACCCCCTGAACACGCCCTACGGCCGCAAGGATGTGGAGGCTGTGGTCAAGGCTGGGGTGGATGTGATCCGTATGCCCAAGACCGAGACCGCGGAAGAAGTGGTGGAACTCGAGGCCGAAATCCTGAAAGTCGAAAAGGAAATCGGCAGGGAAGGGGAGACCCGCATTATGGCCGCCATAGAAAGCGCCCTTGGCGTGGTGAACGCGTATGCCATCGCAACGGCCTCCAAGAGGATGATGGGAATAGCCCTCGGGGCCGAAGACTACAGCGCCAACCTCAAGACCAACCGCACCCCCGGCGGCGCCGAACTCCTGCTTGCCCGGGAACAGATAGTGGTGGCCGCCCGCGCAGCCGGCATAGCCTGCTTCGATACGGTGTATTCCAACCTGGACGATATGGACAGCTTCCGCAAGGAGGTGGAGCTGGTAAAGACCCTCGGCTTTGACGGAAAATCCATTATCAACCCCCGCCAGATAGAGATTGTGAACGAAGTCTTCACTCCCACGGAGAAGGAGATCACCAAGGCCCGTGCAGTGGTCGCCGCCATCCGTGAGGCCCAGGCTATGGGTTCCGGAGTCATTTCTCTCAACGGCAAGATGGTGGACCGTCCCGTAGTTCTCAGGGCCGAGCATACCATAGCCCTGGCCATAGCTGCCGGCGTAATTGACAAGGAGGAAGAGTTATGAGAAATTCGAAAGTACTTTCCCTGGAAGAAGCTATCCGCCGTTCCGGACTGAAGGACGGTATGACCATCAGTTTCCACCATCATTTCCGTGGCGGGGACAAGGTGGTTAACCTGGTTGTGGACTGCCTGGCCCGAATGGGCTTCAAGGACCTTAAACTGGCCGCCTCCAGCCTTTCGGACGTGCACAGCCCCCTTATCGGGCATATCAAAAACGGCGTCATCACCGGCATCTCCACCTCGGGACTTCGCGGTGAACTGGCCGATGCCATATCCCACGGGCTGATGGACAGCCCCGTGGTGTTCCGTTCCCACGGCGGACGCGGCAGCGCCATCGCAAACGGTGAACTCAAGATAGACGTAGCCTTCCTGGGTGCATCGGCCTCGGACGAGCTCGGAAATGCCTGCGGCGTGCCCCGCAGCGAGAATGCCAAGAGCATCTGCGGCTCGCTGGGCTATGCCCTTCCCGACGCCCGTTACGCCTCCCACGTTATCGTCCTTACCGACGACCTTGTCCCTTATCCCAACCTTCCTGCCGGAATCCGCGGGGCCGATGTGGAATCCGTTGTAGTGGTGGACAGCGTGGGCGATTCCTCCAAGATATCGGCCGGTGCCATACGCGACAGCAAGAACCCCCGCGACATCCTGCTCGCAAAGCAGGCCGCAAAGGTTGTGATCAACTCCGGCCTCTTTGTGGACGGCTTCTCCATCCAGACAGGTACAGGCGGTGCCTCGCTGGCCGTCGTCAAATACATACGCGAGGAAATGATAGCCCGCGGCATCAAGGCCTCCTTCGCCCTCGGCGGCATTACCGCCCATATGGTGAAGCTTCACGAGGAAGGCCTTATCGGCAGGCTTATAGATGTCCAGTCCTTCGACAAGGTGGCTGCCCAGAGCATCGCCTCCGATCCTTCCCACGTGGAGGTATCGGCAGTTGAATATGCCTCGGGACAGCACACTGGATCGGCCACCCACGCGCTTGACATAGTGATTCTGAGCGCCCTCGAGGTGGATACCGATTTCAATGTGAATGTGCTCGTAGGAAGCGACGGCGTTATCCGCGGCGCCATAGGCGGGCATCAGGATACGGCCGAGGACAGTGCCCTGAGCATCATCGTGTGCCCTCTGCTGCGTGGAAGGATACCCTGCGTGGTACCCAAGGTCACCACTCTCATTACTCCCGGAAAGAGCGTGGACGTAGTGGTTACCGAATACGGTATAGCAGTCAACCCCAATCGGCCCGAAATTGCCGAAAGGCTGAAGGCCGCCGGCCTGAAACTCGTTGACATAAAGGAACTTGCCGATAAGGCCCGTTCCGTGATAGGCACTCCCGATCCCCTTCCCTTCGGGGATAAGGTCGTGGGCGTGGTGATGAACCGCGACGGCTCGGTACTGGACAAGATTTACAATATCCGTGATTAGCCTCGAGCAGCTGCTGAAAGCGAGGGACGAGCGCTGCAGTAAGCAGAAAAAGCTTCTGGAAGCCTTTCCCGGCCGGACTCTGGTATGCCTTACCGTGCAGCTCCCGGGTCCGGTCAAGCGCTCCCGCAACTCGCTCTTAGTGGGCGGTGCGGGTCTGGCGGCCCTGCTGGAGCGCTTCGGCAGCGTCCTTTCCCACGTCCAGGTAAGGGACCTTCCCAGCGGTTACGAGGCCTATTTACTTCTGCCTCTTCCTGCAGTGGCGGTAAAGCGCATCTGCTGCGAAATAGAGCAGACTCATCCTCTCGGACGCCTGATGGATATCGACGTCCTCACTCTGGAGGATGGCAGCCCGGTGCCGCTGGACCGCTCCTCGCTGGGCCTTGGGGAGCGCACTTGCCTGCTGTGCCCCCAGCCTGCCCGCTACTGTATGCGGGCCCGCACTCACAGCCTGGAGGAGCTGCTGGGTAAAATAGAAACTATGATAAACGAATACAGCGAATGTCAGACCTTTACAGACAACTCACCGGGGAGCAGATAAGTTTTCTTGAATCCCGGGGATGCCGGGCCGATGACTGGTCCACTGTCTATATCACCGATCCCGACTCATTGAGGTATGTACGTGATGTGCGCTTTTCGGCAACGGTCCGCTTAGGCCGTTTTACCGGGGAGTTCACCCTGCCCGGAGGTATAAAAAAGCATTCCGG
Source organism: Bacteroidales bacterium (assembly GCA_017961015.1). Classification (GTDB taxonomy): domain Bacteria; phylum Bacteroidota; class Bacteroidia; order Bacteroidales; family UBA932; genus Cryptobacteroides. The sequence continues at coordinate 7,590 of JAGCYC010000026.1, forward strand.
CATACGCAACGCCACTCTCCACAACGTGACGGTAGGGGATGACAGCCTTATCGAGAACATCTCCAACTATATCGCCAACTACGATATCGGCAGTCACAGCTACATAGAGAACGTGGACCTTCTGCTCACTGAGGAGAAGTGCCGTTTCGGTAATGGCGTGGCAGTTTCCGTGATGAACGAGACCGGCGGCCGTGAAGTCCGTATCTTCGACCGCCTGAGTGCCCAGCTGGCCTATGTCCTGTGTATGTACAGGCACCGCAAAGAGCTGGTAGACAGGCTGGACTCGCTCATTGAAGAGTACGCTTCGCGGCAGGAATCGGAACGCGGGAAGATAGGCGACCACGTATCGATCCGCAATACCCGTCATATCAACGGTGTAAAGATAGGGGACTATGCCGTGATAAGCGGCGTGTCCCGGCTGCGCAACGGAAGCGTCAATTCAAATGCGATAGCCCCCGTGACCATCTCCCACGGCGTCATAGCCGACGATTTCATTATCTCCAGCGGAAGCAATATCTCCGACAACACCTGCCTGGAGCGCTGTTTTGTGGGCCAGTGCTGCATAATGGGACACGGCTACAGTGCCTCTGATTCGCTGTTTTTCAGCAACTGCCAGGAGGAGAACGGCGAGGCCTGCGCCATCTTCGCCGGACCATTCACGGTTACCCATCACAAGTCCACCCTCCTGATCGCCGGAATGTTTTCCTTTATGAACGCCGGCAGCGGCTCCAACCAGAGCAACCATATGTACAAGCTGGGGCCCATCCATCAGGGAATACTGGAAAGGGGAGCAAAGACCGCATCCGACTCATATATACTCTGGCCGTCCCGGGTTGGAGCCTTCTCGCTGGTAATGGGTAGGCACGTAACCCACTCCGACACCTCTTCGCTGCCCTTCTCCTATCTTATCGAGCAGCAGAATACCACTTATCTGGTGCCCGGGGTGAACCTTCGCAGCGTAGGTACCATACGCGATGCCCAGAAATGGCCCAGGCGCGATGCCCGCAGGGATCCGGACCGTCTGGACTGCATAAACTACAACCTGCTCAGCCCCTATACCATCCAGAAGATGTTCAGGGGTATCGGCCTTCTGGAGAGTCTTCAGGACGCTTCCGGAAAGCTGTCCGACATCTATTCCTACCACAGCACGAAAATACGCAATTCCTCACTTCAGGGAGGTATCCGTTACTACCGTACAGCGATAACCAAGTTCCTGGGGAATTCCATAATAAAGCGCCTGGAAAACCTTCCGGCCAATGCCTCCGATGCCCTTATACGCGAGACTCTCAAGCCGGGCTGTCCTGCCGGGGAAGGCGAGTGGGTGGACCTTAGCGGTCTGATTGCTCCCAAAAAGGCCGTATCGGATCTTCTGGACAGGGTGGAAAGGGGAGAACTCACGCTGGAAGGCCTGGGCGAAGGTTTCAGGGCTATTCACGATTATTATTACGACGCCGAATGGACCTGGGCCTACGACAAGTATGCCTCCTTCTTCGGCTATCCTCTGGAAACGGTTACGGCGGCCCAGGTGGTACGCATCGTGGATCTTTGGAAAGAGGCTGTAATCGGCCTTGACAAGGAGATTTACGAGGATGCGCGGAAAGAGTTCAACCTGGCTTCGATGACGGGATTCGGGGCCGATGGGGACAAGCAGATAAAGGAGCGCGACTTCAGCGAAGTCAGAGGCGGTTTCGAATCCAATTCCTTCGTGAAGGCTGTCCTTGAGCATATCCGCGTGAAAGAGGCCCTGGGGAATGAACTGATATCGAGACTTTGCGGCTCAAAGTGTTGAGAAATCGGCGGAAAAGAGGTATATTTGCACTGTGATTCCCTTACAGGCGGAACCGGGAGTATTGGAAAGCCTGTCGGAAGATGCAAGATTACGAAAACCACAGCATACAGGAGCTGCCTCTGAGCGCTCCGTTTTTCCGCACGCAGGTGGTGAACTTCCTCTCGGAGAACGGTCTCCGGCTGGAAGATGTCGATTCGTATTTCACCCTTCAGGATTCAAACGGCAGGATAATGGCCGGCGCTGGCCTTAAGGCCGATGTCATCAAATGCGTGGCAGTGGCTCCGGAGGCCCGGAGCGAAGGCCTGAGCGCCCCTTTGATCTCGCATCTAATCTCGGTGGCAGCCCTCAGGGGGGTGAACAATCTTAAGGTATTCACCAAGCCCGCCAACCTTCCACTTTTCCGCAGCCTGGGCTTCAAGGAACTTGCAAGCGCCCCCGACGCCGTCTTTATGGAGAACGGCAGGGGACTGGAGAAATACTGCGAGACTCTGCGCGGCCTCAGGCGTCCCGGCAAGTGCGGGGTTGTCGTAATGAACGCCAATCCCTTCATCCTCGGCCATAAGTATTTGGTTTCCAAAGCTCTGGAGAGCGTTGACACTCTCTTCGTGATTCCTGTTGCCGAGGACCTTTCGCTCTTCAGCTATGCCGAAAGACTGGCTATGACCGAGGCCGGAATCCGGGAATTCGGCGGCAGGGTGGTGCTTGTCCCCGGCAGTTCCTACTGCATATCGGCCGCTACTTTCCCCACCTATTTCCTGAAGGACCTTTCATCGGCCTCGATGAACCAGATGGCCCTGGACCTGGATCTGTTTGCCAGGCATATCGCTCCCGCCCTTGGGGCAAGCCTGCGCTTTGTGGGGAGCGAACCCTCCGACCGCCTTACCGCACGCTATAACAGCCTGATGAAAAAGGCCCTGCCTACGATGGTGATTCCCCGTCTGAAGGGCTCCGACGGCCGTTTTGTCAGGGCTACCCGGGTTCGCGCCCTCCTGGAGGAAGGCCGATACCGCAGGGCTTCGGAGCTTACCCCCGCTTCCACCCGGCCTTATCTTCTGGCCTTCCTTGCCCACAGGGCTCTCCGCCTTGAGCTGGATGCCCCGCTCAAACCCGGCCTGGTATGTCCGGGCTCCAGTGGCGCCCACTCCGATATGGACTACGGCACTATGCTTCGCGGAATACAGGCCCTGAGGCCCTTCTGGCCCCGTATGGCCCTCGCCGCTACCGCCGATGAGCTGCGACTCCTCGGAATAGAGGCCGAAAAGGCTATGATGGCCGCTACCGGCGGAGTGAATACGCACAGGGGTGCGATTTTCGCCATCGGCCTGGCGCTTAATGCCGGCTATGGACAAGGCTACTTCCCTGAGAATAAGAGAGTTATGCAAAAACGCCTGGCCGAAATTGCCCAGGCGATTATCGATAAACAGCTGAAAGACAGAAAGTTAAGCAAGTCGGCCCTGAGTAAGTCCGCGGCCCGTGCCATAGCGCTTGAAGGCTACAGGCCCCTTTTCCGGGACTGGCTGCCTTATTTCCGTTCACTCAAGGGCGATTCCCTGGCGCTGCAGAAGACGCTCCTGAGGATTATGGCTTCGCTGGAGGACAGCTGCGTGCTTCACCGCGCCGGAGCCGCCAAAGCACTGGAGCTGCGGAAGGCGGCGGGGGAGACATCGGCCGATGAAAAGGCCCTTGCCCGGCTTTGTTCCCTCTGCGAGGCCGAAGGTATTTCACCCGGAGGCGCCGCCGATATGCTTTCACTGACGATATTTATAGATTCTATACTGAAATGATTACGATTAAAGCGGAAGGAGTATATCTCCTGAATGGAAAAGAGCTTGCGGGGAACGCCCCGCTGAGTCCGGACCAGGCCCGCGAGGCCACGATGGCCTACAGGATCCTGCGTTCGCACGAGGTTCCCGCCGAACAGCCGGACGGCCTTATGCACATCCGTTTCGATGCAATGGTTTCCCACGACATAACCTATGTGGGAATTATCCAGACTGCCAGGGCCAGCGGCCTCGAGACCTTCCCCCTGCCTTATGCGATGACCAACTGCCACAATTCCCTCTGCGCCGTGGGCGGTACCATAAACGAGGACGACCACGTCTTCGGCCTTAGCGCAGCAAAGAAGTACGGCGGTATCTACGTCCCTGCTAACCAGGCGGTTATCCATCAGTATGCCCGTGAGACCCTCACCAGCTGCGGCGGTATGATACTGGGTTCCGACTCCCATACCCGCTACGGTTCGCTGGGAACGATGGGCGTTGGCGAAGGCGGCGGCGAGCTGGTAAAACAGCTGCTCCGCAATACCTGGGACATCGCAGCTCCCCAGGTGGTGCTGGTTTGGCTGGAGGGTAAGCCGCGCCACGGCATCGGCCCTCACGATGTGGCCATTTCCCTTGTGAAGGCCGTGTTCGAGAGCGGCTTCGTTAAGAACAAGATCCTGGAATTCGCAGGCCCCGGCGTTGCGAACCTGCCCGTCGACTTCCGCAACGGAATAGATGTGATGACAACTGAAACCACCTGTCTGTCAAGTATATGGATTACCGACGACAAGGTGGAGGAATACTACCGTATGCACGGCCGTCCGGAGTCGTTCAAGCAGCTTGAACCCGGCGAGGTGGCCTGGTATGATTCTGTGATCACCGTGGACCTGTCCAGCCAGGAGAGTATGATCGCCCTGCCTTACCACCCCTCAAATGCCGTGAGCATACACGAGCTCCAGGCCAATCCCGAGAAGGTGCTGCGCGAGGTGGAGGAGGACACCATACGCCGCTTCGGCGACAAGGTCCATCCCGACCTGCTGTCCAAGATACGCGACGGGAAAGTATATGCCGACCAGGGCATCATCGCAGGCTGCTCCGGCGGTACCTACGACAACCTTTCCGAGGCCGCTTCCATCCTCAACGGCAAATCCATCGGCAACGACTACTTTACTATGAGCGCCTATCCCCAGAGCACTCCGGTATATCTCGCAACCACCCGCAACCACATTGCCGAAGAACTCCTGGAGGCCGGCGTGGTAATCAAACCCGCCTTCTGCGGCCCCTGCTTCGGAGCCGGCGACGTGCCTTCCAACAACGGCCTTTCCATACGCCATACCACCCGTAACTTCCCCAACAGGGAAGGCTCCAAGCCCGGTCAGGGCCAGATTTCGATGGTAGCCCTTATGGATGCCCGTTCCATAGCCGCAACCGCGGCGAACGGAGGTGTTATCACCGCCGCTACCGATATCGAGTACAGCGACACCCACAAGCCTTACAGCTTCGACGGCCGCATATATGAAAAACGCGTGTACAAGGGCTTCGGCAAGGCTATGCCCGAGGAGCCGCTGCGTTACGGCCCCAATATCAAGGACTGGCCCGAGATGCCCGCAATGCAGGAGAATATGCTGCTGGAGCTTGCCGCCGTCATCCACGACCCGGTGACCACCACCGACGAACTTATCCCTTCCGGCGAAACCTCCAGCTACCGTTCCAATCCGCTGAAGCTTTCCGAGTTTGCCCTTTCGCGCCGCGTGCCCGAATATGTGGGCCGCTCGAAGAGGATACAGGAAGACGACCGCAACCGCCGTGCAGGCGTCCTTTCACCCGAGCTGGTGAAGGCCCTCGCAGTTGCAGGAACTCCGACAGAAGCCACATCTTTCGGCTCCTGCGTCTTCGCCAACAAGCCTGGTGACGGCAGCGCCCGCGAACAGGCCGCTTCCTGCCAGAAGGTGCTGGGCGGTGATGCCAACATCTGCTACGAATTCGCCACCAAGCGCTACCGTTCCAACTGCATCAACTGGGGTATCGTTCCCTTCACCCTGGATGCCGGCGTTCCCTTCGACTTCCAGGTTGGCGACTATGTGTTCGTCCCCGGAATCCGTCAGGCCATACTCGGCGGGGCCGAGAAACTGGAAGCCAGAGTCATAACCACCGATGGCAGGAGCGTTCCCATCACCCTGAATGTCAAGGGTCTGAGCCCCGAGGAGAGGCAGATCCTGGCCGATGGCTGTCTTATGAATTACTACAAAAACAAACAATAGATTATGGAAAAGATCAAAATGAAAACGCCGCTCGTAGAGATGGACGGCGACGAAATGACCAGGATCCTCTGGAAGATGATCAAGGATGAGCTCATCCTTCCTTTCGTGGACCTCAAGACAGAGTACTACGACCTTGGCCTGGAGTATCGTGACAAGACCTCCGACCAGGTTACCATCGACAGCGCCAACGCCACCAAGCGTCTGGGAGTTGCCGTAAAGTGCGCCACCATCACTCCCAATGTGCAGCGTATGAGCGAGTACAACCTGCACCAGATGTGGAAAAGCCCCAACGGCACCATCCGTGCAATGCTGGACGGCACCGTGTTCCGCACACCCATCACCATCCCCTCCATCCACCCTGCGGTGAAGTTCTGGAAAAAACCCATCACCATCGCCCGTCACGCCTATGGTGACGTTTACCGCGATGTGGAAATCCAGACCCGCGAGCCCGGCGTGGCAAAGCTCGTGTTCGAGGGTGTATCCGGTGAGCGCATCGAGGAAGTGATCCACGAGTTCTCCGGCCCCGGCGTCATCGAGGGTATGCACAACACCGACGCCTCCATCCGCAGCTTCGCCCACTCCTGCTTCAAATATGCCCTGGACGTAAAGGAGAACCTCTGGTTCGCCACCAAGGATACCATCTCCAAGAAGTACGACGGCCGCTTCAAGGCCATCTTCGAGGAAGTTTTCGAGGCCGAATACAAAGAGGCTTTCGAGAAAGCCGGAATCGAGTATTTCTACACCCTTATCGACGATGCCGTAGCACGCGTGATGCGCAGTGAAGGCGGTTTCATCTGGGCCTGCAAGAACTACGACGGCGACGTGATGTCCGATATGGTCTCCACCGCCTTCGGCTCCCTTGCTATGATGACCTCCGTCCTGGTGAGCCCCGACGGAAAATACGAGTACGAGGCCGCCCACGGCACAGTTACCCGTCACTATTACAAGTACCTCAAGGGCGAGGAAACCTCCACCAACCCTATGGCCACCATCTTTGCCTGGAGCGGCGCTTTCCGCAAGCGCGGTGAAATGGACCGGCTCCCCGAGCTCGTGAATTATGCGAACCAACTGGAACAGGCCTGCTTCGACACCCTCAACGAAGGCCTTGAGACCAAGGACCTGGTGAACCTGTCGGAGGGCATCACTCCCAAGGGCCTCACTTCGCTGCAGTTCCTGAAGGAAATTCGTGTCCGTCTTGAAAAACGTCTGGCAAAATAATTAGTTTTTGCCGATATTTTCATAACTTTACCGAGCATAAACCAAAACCTTTTGTGAAAATGAAAAAGTACATTGCAGAATGCATCGGAACGTTCGTTCTTACGTTCCTGGGCTGCGGAACAGCTATGTTCCTCGGTTGTACCACTCCTGCCGGTGTGGTAGGTACCGCAATCGCCTTCGGTCTGGCAGTAGTTGCTATGGCCTACACCATCGGCGGAATCAGCGGTTGCCATATCAATCCTGCCATCACCCTCGGCGTGGCCCTTTCCGGACGTATGAGCTGGAAGGATGCCTGCGGCTACTGGTGCGGCCAGATTGTAGGCGGTATCATTGCAGGTGCCGTACTGCTTGCTGTCGCCAGCGTAGTCAGCGCTCCCGACCTGACCGGTGCCCTCGGCTCCAATGGCGTTGCCAACGCCGGCGGCGTATGGGGTGCCTGCCTCGTGGAAGTAATCGCTACCTTCCTCTTCGTGCTGGTCGTACTGGGTACTACCGATGAAAAGACCGGTGCAGGCAACTTCGCCGGACTGGCCATCGGCCTCAGCCTCATTCTCATCCACCTGGTGTGCATCAACCTCACCGGTACTTCCGTGAACCCCGCCCGTTCCATCGGCCCCGCCATTTTCGCCGGCGGTCAGGCCCTCAAGGACGTCTGGGTATTCATCTGCGCTCCTCTGGTGGGTGGCGCCCTCGCTGCCTGCACTTGGAAAGCTCTTGCCTGCGAGTGCAAGAAGTAGTTTTCCGTTTTTCGGTTTGATTAAGGGTTGGCTCGGCAAAGAGTCAACCCTTTTTTATATATCCGTTGGAGAGGATTTATCCGAGTGGATAGAAAGTGACGTGGGGGCTGTAGCGGCTGGCCCAGCTGCCGTCGTAGTGGCGGCGCACTGTGCGGGCACTGGCAAAGGCGTTGAAATTGTCCCAGGCCTCAAGGAAAAGCACGGCGAAATCTGTGCGGTCGTGGAGGGCAAGGGCGAAGAGCGTGTATACAGCTACTATGAATACGCACGCGCGCTCGCGGTCATCGGCCTGGGGATTGGCGGGGGTGCAGATGCTCAGGCGGGTGCTCTGGGCGAAGGCGAGGTCCGCTATTGCATCGGCCAGAAGGGCTTCCTCGGAGGGAGCGTAGAGCTGCTTGCAGTACCTCTGAGCGGCAAACTGCCTTTGCTCCAACTCCTTCTGGACCACCGGCAGCCACTGGGGCAGGGGGGCGTCGAAGAAGTTCTGGGGGGAGGCCTCTCCCTTCAGGAACTGTAGGGCGAGCACGCAGTAGTCGCGCACGGAAGCTTCCACTACCATACGGTACGGGGCCTGCGGGTCTATCAGGCTCAGAATATGCGCCGCTGTTTGCATAAGGTCGCTCAAATATACGAAAAATATTGTATTTTTGTCATCGCAAGCCTTTTAGCCCCCAGCCTTATGAAAATAGTTTTTCTCGATGCCATAACGATGGGCGACGCCTCCCTGGAGGAGATATCGGCCCTTGGCGAACTTGTCACCTACCCTTCGTCCACAGCAGAAGAAGCCCGCGAGAGGGTCCGTGATGCCGATGTCGCCATCCTCAACAAAGTCATTGTGGACCAGGCATTTCTGGATGCAGCGCCCAAGCTCCGCCTGGTGTGCGAGGCGGGAACCGGGATAAACAACATAGACGTTGACCTGTGCCGGGAAAGGGGTGTGGCTGTGCGCAATGTAGCGGCCTATTCCACCGATTCAGTGGCCCAGACGGCGTGGATGCACATCCTGAACCTTGCGGCCGATCCCTTCCACTACGACGGCTTCGTCCGTGACGGCCGATACAGCCAGAACAAGGTGCACGTGGATTACAGGCACCCTTTCACCGAACTTGCGGGCAAGGTCCTTGGCATCGTGGGTATGGGCGCCATAGGGCAGAAGGTGGCATCGATAGGAAAGGCCTTCGGTATGGAGGTAATCTACTATTCCACTTCGGGCACCGGCCATTGCAAGGACTATCCCTGCGTGAGCCTGGACACCCTTTTGGAAAAGGCCGATGTAATCTCCATCCACGCCCCTTACAATGAAAGGACTGCCGGGCTGATAGGTAAGGCGGAATTCCGGAAGATGAAGCCCGCTGCCTTCCTTGTAAACACCGGAAGGGGAGGGATAGCAGTGGAGGCCGATCTGGCCGAAGCCCTGGACCAGGGCCTTATCGCCGGAGCAGGACTGGATGTTTATGTAAAGGAACCGCTGCCTGCCGACAGCCCCCTTATGCATCTGCAACATCCTGAGCGTCTGCACTTTACGCCGCATATAGCCTGGTATTCCCGCGAGGCCCGCGCCCGTCTTGCACACGAAATGGCAAAAAATATTGAAAATTTTTTTGCAGAATAAAAAAGTTTTAATACCTTTGCGGTGTACTAATAAACTAATACACTCGCAAAGATATGGTAAAAGTTGAAAATCTGGCCTTCAGTTACGGGACACTTCCCGTGCTGAAAAACATTTCGCTCGAGCTCGTAAGCGGCAACATTTACGGTCTGCTCGGTGAAAACGGAGTAGGGAAGACTACCCTGCTCACTCTTCTCTGCGGTCTCAAGAAGCCCCTCTCCGGCAGCATCGACGTTGACGGACGCGACCCCTTCGACCGTAAGCCCTCGCTCCTTCAGGAGCAGTTCTATCTCCCCGACGAGGTGAGCCCCGTCCATTCATCGGCCAAGAACTTTGCCCTGGAAAACGGAGCTCTCTGGCCCCGCTACGACAACGCCAAGTTCCTGGAGGTAATGCAGCTGCTGGAAATGGATCCCGAGCAGCATATGGACCAGATGAGCGCCGGTCAGCTCAAAAAGACCTGGATTTGCTTCGCCCTTGCCTGCAACGCGCGTTACTACTATATGGATGAGCCCACCAACGGCCTGGACATCCCTTCCAAGGCCCAGTTCCGCAAGGCTATCACCAAGTACACCGGCGAGGAGAGTATGATCGTGATTTCCACCCATCAGGTGAGGGATCTGGAGAATGTGATAGACCCCATCATCATCCTGGACAGCCAGGAGGTGCTGGTGAACGCTTCCCTGGAGGAGATCTCTTCCAAACTCTACTTCGACTATGGCTCCCAGGTAAGGGCCGATGCCCTCTATATGGAGCAGGTTCCCGGCGGATGCATCCAGGTATATCCCAATGCCGCAGCCGAGGAGTCCAAGGTAAATTTGGAGGCCTTCTTCAATACCGTTCACGCCCACAAGGACGTTGTCAAACCTCTTTTTAGAAAGTAACAGCCATGATTAACGAGACATTCAGTTTTCCGCGTTTCCGGAACTATTTTGTATATGACCTCAAGCAACTGTGGCGCAACAACGGCCGTGCTGTCATCGTACTTGGTGGCCTGAGCCTTCTGAGCTACCTGCTCTGGGTTACCTGCGCCCTTATCTTCACTCACGGCTGGCAGGCACCCACCCTGGCCGCCCGTGGAACTATCTTCTATATCGGCGCCCTTATCCTCGTGCTCTATAACACCCGCAGCTACGGCTACCTTACGGAGAAGAAGGCCGGCAGCGCCTGGCTGATGGTCCCTGCATCGGCCCTTGAGAAGTTCATCTCCATGATGATTATAACGGTGTTTGTCTTCCCCCTGGCCTATGTGGCTTCCTATATGCTCATCGACGGAGTTATCTGCCTGATTGACAGCACTGCGGGCCAGGCCCTCATAGGCGGTATCGGCCCTCTTACCCAGATGATCAGCGAAGGGCTCGAGCGTGCCGGCGAACAGGGACTCAGCTTCAACCTTTCTGCCCTGGCTTTCCCTGTACTGCTGCAGTTCATATCCAATCTGCTGTACTTCCTGCTTTGCGGCATCTGCTTCAAAAAGTGGAAGCTTATCGGGGCCTTCGGCATACTGGTGGGAGTGGAGATAGTGATTACCGCCGTCCTTTCCATCATTACCCTGGGCAATGTGGAGTGGTTCAACAATCTGAACGACGTCGCCTCACTGGAGAGCTTTATGAACGCAGCTATGACTGTGGCCGGTTTCATAAATGCCGCTCTGGTACTGGGCCTTGGCTGGGGAATATATCACAGGATCAAGACTTTAAAGCATTAAACTATGGACTTTAACGCAGACAGACCAATCTTCCTTCAGATTGCCCTTTCGATATGCGACCGCATACTCTCGGGCGAGCTCAAGGGGGAGGACCGTATCCCTTCGGTAAGGGAGTACGGGGCCGATATAGGCGTGAATCCCAATACTATGATGCGCGCCTATGAGAAACTCACGGCCGATGGAATTATCTACAACCGCCGGGGCATAGGTTACTTCGTATCGGCCGATGCCAGGGAACAGATCCTGAGCGCCCAGCGCCGGGAGTTCCTCCAGAAGGATGTCCCCGCCATCAAACAGCGCCTGGCCTTGCTTGGCCTAAGTTCCGAAGTATTTAACGATTAGAATAATATGAAAAAGTTATTTATAGTAATGGCAGTGGCCGCAGCGGCAGTATCCTGCAAATTCGTAAGCATAAATCCCAGTATGTTCAACAAAGAAGGAATAAGCTGCAAGGGACCCGTGGAGACCCGCGTAATGGAAGGTCTGGAAGGCTTCACCGCCATCCAGGTGAACGGACAGGCCGATATTGAATTCACCCAGAGCAGCGCTTTCTCGGTCTCAGTAAAGGCCAATAACGAAGTGTTCGATTATCTCGATTACGTGGTGGAGGACGGCGTACTTGTCCTTCAGACCAAGGACAAGGCCAAGATCTGGGCCGAAGAATTCGACATCTATATCCGGGCTCCCAAGCTTGAAAAGATAGAAGTGAAGGGCGCCTCCGATATGGAAATCAACGGCGGATACATCTCCGATTCCCCTATGTCCATAGTGGTAGACGGTGCCGGTGACTTCTCCTTCGAAGGCATTCAGGTACCCGCCCTGGGCATCGAGGTAAACGGTGCCGCCGATATCGAGGCCGATGGCATCAGCGTGGGCGAGCTCAGCGTAAGCATCAACGGCGCCGGTGACGTGGACGTGAGCGGCAAGGCCGATAAGGCCAGCTTCAGCGTCCAGGGTGCAGGCGACATTGACGCCCGCGGCCTGGTGTGCGAATCCATCCAGACTTCCAAGGCCGGAATCGCTTCCATCAAGCTCCCTTAGGGCTTGGCGCATAAAAGAACCGGAGGAAAGACCTGGATCTTCCCTCCGGTTTTTTGTATCCGATAACTAATTACCAGCCAAGTACATAGGCGAAGATAAGCGGGGCTACGATGGTAGCGTCGCTTTCCACGATGAACTTGGGTGTATCGGGAGCAAGCTTGCCCCAGGTGATCTTCTCGTTGGGAACGGCACCGGAATAGGAACCGTAGGAGGTGGTGGAATCGGAGATCTGGCAGAAATAGGCCCAGAGGGGAGTGCCGGTCCAGCCCAGGTCCTGCTCCATCATAGGAACGCAGCAGATGGGGAAGTCACCGGCGGTACCGCCGCCGATCTGGAAGAAGCCTACTCCGGCTCCCTGGCTGTTCTTCTTGTACCAGTCCACGAGGAACATCATCACTTCCACGCCCTGGATTACCATATGGGGATCGTACTCGCCGCGGATTACGTGGGCGGTGAAGATATTGCCGGTGGTGCAGTCTTCCCAGGCGGGGCAGATGATGGGAATGTTCTTCTCGCAGGCTGCCACTACCCAGCTGTCCTTGGGGTCGATCTCATAATACTGCTCCAGGACACCGCTGCGGATCATCTGGTAGATGAACTCGTAGGGGAGGTAGCGCTTGCCTTCAGCCTTTGCTTTGTCCCAGACCTCCACGAGGTGCTTTTCCAGACGGCGGAAAGCCTCTTCCTCGGGGATGCAGGTGTCGGTTACGCGGTTATAGTGGTTGTCCAGAAGTTCCTGTTCCTGCTTGGGGGTGAGGTCGCGGTAACCGGGAACACGGTAATAGTGGCTGTGGGCCACCAGGTTCATAATGTCCTCTTCCAGGTTGTTGGCGCTGCAGCAGACGAAGGCTATCTTGTCCTGGCGTATCATTTCTGCCAGGGAGAGGCCCAGTTCGGCGGTTGACATAGCACCGGCCATAGCGAGGAACATCTTTCCGCCCTTGTTCAGGAGGTCTTCATAGGCCTTGGCGGCATCGATCAGAGCTGCCGAGTTGAAGTGGCGGTAATGGTGGGTAATGAATTTAGAAACAGGTCCTTTTTCCATTTTCTTATAGTTTTTGTTTTTAAGTGTCAATTTTATCACGCAAAATTAAGCATAAATTGAGGAAAAAGGAAACAAATCGGCCTCATTTTATAAATCCCCAAAGAATTGCTATCTTTGTAAGATTAAACACTAAGCCAAAGAAATGCACCTGTTTCCGTCGTTAGAGAAAGTATATACCAAGGACAGGCTGAGCGCACGTGACGCCCAGCGTATGGCCGAATTCAGCGCCTTCGGTCCCATCGTGTTCCAGGCCAGCCGTCTTATGGTAAAATTCGGGATTCTGGAACGCCTCCGTGACAAGGAGATGACCGTGGAAGAAGTGGCCTCCGAGGCCGGTCTTTCCCTCTATGCAGCCAAAGTTCTTATGGAGGCGGGCCTTTCCGTAGGTACGGTGCTCATCAACCCCGAAACCGACCGCTATTCCCTGTCCAAGGTGGGCTGGTTCCTAATCAACGATCCTGCCACGCGGGTGAATATGGACTTCAACCACGACGTGAACTACGAGGGCTTCTTCCATCTGGAGGAGTCCCTGAAGGAGGGCCGCCCCGCCGGTCTGCCCCATTTCGGGAACTGGCCCACGCTCTATGAGGGCCTTTCCTCGCTGCCTGAGCAGGTGAAGAAGAGCTGGTTCGGTTTCGATCATTTCTACTCCGACAATTCCTTCGACGAGGCCCTGCCGATAATCTTCTCGCAGGATGTCAGAAGGATTATGGATGTGGGAGGCAATACCGGACGCTTCGCCCAGCGCTGCGTAGCCTACGATCCTGAGGTGAAAGTGACCATAGTGGACCTTCCCCAGCAGCTGGAGATGATGCGCAAGGCCACGGAGGGAACGCCCGGTGCCGACCGTATCGAAGGCTATCCTATGAATATGCTGGACAGCAGCCTGGATTTCCCGGAAATCGGGGCCGATGTGATCTGGATGAGCCAGTTCCTGGACTGCTTCTCGGAGCCTCAGATCCTGAGCATCCTTACAAGGGCGGCCAAGGTTGCCGGTCCGTCAACAAGGCTTTGCATAATGGAGACTTTCTGGGACCGCCAGCGCTACGAACCCGCATCGTTCTGCCTCACTATGACCAGCCTGTATTTCACGGTGATGGCCAACGGCAATTCCAAGATGTACCATTCCGACGATATGGCCGCCCTGGTGCGCAAAGCCGGCTTCGAGGTGGATGAAATACACGACGGGCTTGGTCAGGGACACAGCATAATGGTTTGTAAATTAGCAAAATAGTATAAGATATGACTTTGGAACAGATTCAGGAGAAGGTAAATGCCTTCCTTGTGGACGAATTGGAAATAGATGAGGAGAAAATCACCGACGGCGCACGTCTGAAGGAAGACCTCGGGATAGATTCCCTGGAGGTCGTGGACGTGGTGGTGCTGGTGGACCAGGAGTTTGGCTTCAAGATGAAGCCGGAGGACTTCAAGGGTCTCCCTACCTATGGCGATTTCTGCCGTTTCATCGAATCCAGGCTTGGCTGAGAAGTCAAATAGCAGGCTCTGGCGCGGAAGCACCGACGGGACGCCCTGGATGCACAGGGCGCTCATCGGCCTTTTCCGTTTCGTGCCCCTGAGGCTTATGTATGTGGTTATGGCCACCGCCATTCCCGTATATGTGGTGGTCGATTCCAGGGGACGCAGGGCTTCGTACAACTTCTTCCGCCACCGCATAGGCTACGGCCGCCTGCGCAGTGCCCTTCACGTGCTGAAGAATATGTACTGTATGGGACAGGTGGTTATGGACCGCTTCGCCTCCTATGCCGGACGCTGCTTCGGTATGCAGGGACCGGGAATTGAACTCTACGACAAGCTCAGCCGCGGGGCCGAGGGTTTCCTGCTGTGCAGCTCGCACCTTGGAAACTTCGAGCTGGCCGGCTATCTCCTGAGGCCCAGAAAGCCGATGAAAGTGCTTGTCTATGAGGGAGAAACGGCTACGGTGATGCAGAACCGGGCCCGGCTCTTCGGAGAGGGCAACGTGACTATGGTGCCGGTGAGGGAAGACCTTTCGCACATCTTCATCCTGAACAGCGCCCTCAGCGACGGGGAGATTGTCTCCGTCCCTTCAGACAGGGTTTACGGATCGGCCAAAGTGGTGAAGGCAAGGTTCTTCGGCCAGGAGGCTTCCTTCCCTTCAGGCGCCTTTACGATGGCCCTTCAGAGGGGGGTGCCCGTGGTGAGCTGCTTCGTTATGAAGGTATCGGCCAGGGAGTACCGCGTGCTGATGGACCGCCTCCCCATTCCCGAAGAGGGAAGCCGGAACGACAGGCTTCAGGCCCTGGCACAGTCCTTTGCCGATTCGTTGGAAAAAGTGGCCAGGGAATACCCCGACCAGTGGTATAATTTCTACGATTTCTGGGCGTGACGGATCTTACTCATATAGATATGGGAACCATCCTGCTGCAACAGCGGCCTTTCCGCTTTGTGGATACGCTGGAAAGCTGGGATCCTAAGACCACCGTGACCGGATTCAGCATCGAACCCGACGTGCTCCTGCTGGAAAACGGGCTCCTTTCCGAGGCCGGGCTGCTGGAGCATATGGCTCAGTCCTGCGCCGCCCGCATCGGCTACGAGACGGTATATATTAAGCACGAGCCGGTGAAGATAGGCTTTATAGGCCAGGTGAAAGACTACAAGATAGCCAGGCTGCCCAGGGTGGGGGAAAGGCTCCGCACTACGGTGGAACTGGTTTCCGACGTGTTCGGAATAAGCCTCTGCGACGTGAGCGTACGCTCCGGAGATCAGTTCATAGCAAAGGCAAGCTTAAAGACGGCGATTAAGAGTGATTAAGACAAATATCATAGGCTGCGGCGTGGTAACACCGCTTGGGAACACCCCCGGGGACGTTTTTGGCGCCCTCCAGGCTGGCCGTACGGCGGTAAGGGAGCATCCTGCAGGGACGCTCGGCCTTAAGGAGCCCTTCTGCGCATCCCTTTTCGAGGGGCCCAGGGAGGATCTGTTCTGCCGCATAGCCGTGGAGGCGGGGGAGAAGGCCCTTGCCGAAGCCGGAGGCCTGACTCCCGGGACAGCCCTGGTGCTGTGTTCGGTGAAGGGTGAGATCGGCTCCCTCAGGGAAGGCGAGGATGTGTCGCTGGCGGCAGCGGCCCGAAAAATAGCGGAAAGGCTTGGAATCCAGGGGATGCCGGTGGTGGTGTCGGATGCCTGTATTTCGGGGCTTTCCGGCATAGTACAGGCCCGGCGTATGCTTCTGGCCGGGCTCTGGGACAGGGTGCTGGTGATAGGCGCCGAGGTCCAGTCCCGCTTCATCGTGGCCGGATTCAACTCGCTCAAAGCCCTTTCGGAGCAGCCCTGCAGGCCCTTCGACGCCTCCCGTTCCGGCCTTAATCCCGGCGAGGCGGCAGCCGCCCTGGTGCTTTCCCTCGAGGACAGCCCCTGGGAAGTGGTGCACGGGGCCATCCGTAACGATGCAAACCACATTTCCGGTCCTTCGAGGACGGCCGAGGGCTCGTTCAACGCCCTCTCGGCAGTGCTTCCCTATATGCAGGGGCGGCCGGCTTTTGTGGGCGTACACGGTACCGGAACCCTTTACAACGACCAGATGGAGGCCATCGCTCTGGAGCGTGCAGGCCTCCTGGATATCCCTGTGAGTGCCCTGAAAGGCTATTTCGGCCATACGATGGGAGCTGCGGGAATACTTGAGACCATAATCGGGATGCAGTCCCTTCTGCAGGGACGGATCCCTGGCAACCGCGGCTTCGCCAAGGCAGGCACCGAGCCTTCGGTGAATATATCGGCCCAGGCGATGGAGTGCAGCGGAAACGAATTCCTGAAACTGCTGTCGGGTTTCGGCGGCATCAACGGAGCCCTGCTCATAAGACACTGCGTATGAAGACGGTAGCTATAGAAAAGGGAACTTCGCTTACGGAACTGTACCGTAGCCTTGGGGGCGATTACCCCAAGTTCTTCAAGATGGACATCCAGTGCAAGCTTGGCTATCTGCTGGTAGAAAAGCTGCTGCAGGATGCTCCGGACCGTTTCGTGCCCCGTAAGGACGTGGCCGTACTGGTGTTCAGCCGCAGCGGTTCCCTTGCCGATGACAAGGCCTTCGCCGCAACCCTGGACACTTTCCCTTCGCCCGCCCACTTCGTATATACCCTTCCCAACACGGTTTGCGGCGAGATTGCCATAAGGAACCGTTTTATGGGTGAGACCCGTTCCTACGTGCTGGACAGCTTCGACCCTGAAATCCTCGGTGAGCTGGTGCTTGAAGCCTTCCTTGACGAGGAAAGCTCCAGCGTCATCGCCATCTGGGCCGATGCCCCCTCGGAAGAGGAATGGGAGGCCCGCGCCTGGCTGTTCACGGCTCAGGACCTGATGCCCGCCCACCACTGCTGCCATCACGGCGAGGGAGGCTGCCATCACGGCGAAGGCCACCACGAGGGCGGCTGCTGCCACGGGGAAGGGCACGGCGAGGGCAGCTGCTGCCACGGTGAAGGGCACGGCGAGGGACAGCACGAAGGCTGCTGCCATCACAAAGGAGAATAAAGTACATACAATATGGAAGAACTTATCAAAGAACTGAAAATCAAACTCATTGAGTCCCTGAATCTGGAAGAGATGACCCCTGAGGACATCGATGTGAACGCTCCCCTTTTCGGGGACGAGGGCCTGGGCCTTGATTCCATCGACGTGCTGGAACTGATAGTCCTGCTCGAAAAAGACTACGGTATCCGCCTCGCCAACCCGGCAGAGGGAAAGGCCGTCTTTGCCAGCATTGCCGTGATGGCCGATTACGTAGCAAAGCACCGTACAAAGTAAGTGGAGCGCAGGATAGTCATAACGGGAAGCGGCGTGGTAAGCGCCCTCGGACTGGGGAAGGCAGCGAATGAGAAAGCCTTTGCCCAGGGACTCCGTGCCATTGCTCCCGTGCGCTACCTGAAGACTTCCCTGCTGGATTTCCCGGTAGGGGAGGTGCCTGCATCGGACGATGAGCTGATGCGCCTCTGCGGCGTTTCCGAGCGCATCCCGAGGGGCAGCCTCCTGTCTGTCCTGGCCCTTCGCGAGGCCCTTTCCGAGGCCGGTTTTGCCGATGGGGCAGGTATGCCCCTCATCAGCGGCACCACCGTCGGAGGTATGGACCTGAGCGAAGCCTCTTTCCCGGAATTCTCTTCCCTTCACGACTGCGGTGCGTCCACCGATGCCGCCGCGGATGTGGTAGGAGGCTTCGGCTACCGTACGACGCTTTCCACCGCCTGTTCATCGGCCGCCAACGCCCTGGCCTTCGGCGCAAGGCTTATACGCAGCGGCCTGGTGAAAAGGGTAGTGGCAGGAGGAGCCGAAAGCCTTTCCGACTATCATCTGCACGGCTTTGCCTCCCTGATGATCCTGGACCGCGAACCCTGCCGTCCCTTCGACCTTGGCCGCGCCGGCCTGAACCTTGGCGAAGCCGCCGCCTTCCTTGTCCTGGAAAGCGAGGAAGCGGCCCTGGAGCGCGGTGTAAAGCCCCTTGCCCTGCTTGAAGGCTGGGGAAATGCCTGCGACGCCTATCACCAGACGGCCTCGTCGGAAAACGGCGAAGGCGCATATCTGAGTATGCTCAAGGCCCTTGAATCGGCCGGCCTGAAGAGTTCGGACATAGATTATGTGAATGCCCACGGTACGGGAACGCCCAATAACGATGCCTCCGAAAGCGCCGCTCTCAGGCGCGTGTTCGGCGAGGTTCTGCCCCCGGTAAGTTCCACCAAGGCGCTCAGCGGGCATACTACCAGCGCTTCCGGCTCCCTGGAAGCCGTGTTCTGTATGATTGCCCTCAAGGAAGGTCTTATTCCCGCCCAGCAGGGCCTTTCCACTCCTGATCCGGCTTGCATCCTGCCGGTAACGGAAAGCCTTCACAGGCCTCTGAGGCATATCCTTTGCAATTCCTTCGGCTTCGGAGGAAACGATACTTCCCTCATAATAGGCCGATATGAATAAGCCGGTGTACATACTCTCCCGCGTACAGCTGGGCCCCGAAGACCCGGACTTCCGCAGCGTGCTTACGCCTATGGAGGCCCGTCGTCTGGGACGTCTTCTCAAACGTGCGGTATGGACTTCCAGGACAGCCCTGGAACAGGCCGGAGTAAGCTGCCCCGATGCAGTGATTACCGCCACCGACTTCGGCGCCCTGAGCCAGTCCGAGGCCTTTCTGGAGGCCCTCAAGGACCCTGAAGGCTCGCCCAGGCCTACCCATTTTATGCAGTCCACCCACAATACGATAAGTTCGCTTATAGCTATGAACCTTCACTGTCACGGCTATAACGCCACCTATTCCCACAGGGGGACTTCGCTTCAAAGTGCCCTTGCCGATGCCTGGATGCTCATCCAGGAAGGACAGGCCTCGACCGTGCTGGTGGGACAGTTCGACGAACCCTCGCGCTATAATCTGGAATCGGCCGATATCGCCCTTTCCCTGGTCCTTTCAGACCGGGGAGGCGAGGGTGCCGAGCTTCTGAAAAATCCTTTGGAGGAGCTGCTATGATTTGGAAAATTCTGCCTCTGGCGCTGCTTCAAAGCGCTTTTCTCTGTGCCACCCAGGTACTTCTGAAATTTGCCAGCCGTAGCATTTCGGCCTTTCAGTGGAAGTGGGCCTGGTGGCGCGACTGCCTGCTTACCAACTGGTGGCTGTTGGGAACAGGAGCCGCCGGACTGGTGGCTATGGTGCTGTGGGTGTATATCCTCAAGCATTTCCCTTTCGGAATAGCCTATCCCCTGAGCTGCCTGAGCTATGTCTTCGGCCTGCTGGCAGCTGCCTTTATCTTTAAGGAAAACGTTGCCTGGACCCAGTGGCTGGGCGTTTTCCTGGTTATGAGCGGTTGTATCCTGATTGCCCGATGACACGACGCCCGAGCATATTCCTCTGCCTGCTTCTGAGCCTTCTGCCCCTTGCGGCCGCGGCCCAGGACAGCGGGCTGCTGGAAAGGATAGTAAGGGCCAACAGCCCTTCATCGGCCCGGGCCGATTTTATCCAGCGCAGGCATTCTCCTCTGCTGGAGGGCGAACTCCTGAGCGAGGGCAGGCTGTACCTGCTTTCTCCCGACAAGCTGCGCTATGAGCAGACAAAGCCCGTTCAGAAGCTCAGCATCCTGGACGGAAGCGCTGCAAGAGGCCGTTTCCGTGTTCCTTCCTTCGACGATTTCGAGATAAGCCTGCTGCAGGACGGGAAGAAGCTCTCCCTGGTGATGGATCCCCGGCGCAGGGACCTCAGGCAGCTGTTTACGCGCGTGGTGCTGGAAGTGGATCCCTCAAGCCTGCTGGTTCAGAAGGTCCTTCTGCTGGGGCTTGACGGCAATTCCACTTTGCTGGAATTCAAGAATTTGCAGCTGGACGTACAGCTGGACGAATCTTTGTTTGAATGATGCTGGAAGGTCTGTTATATACCGTCGGATCCCGTGAAAAAGGGACGGCAAGCCTGAGGCTTCTTCCCGGAAGTCCCGTTTATGCCGCCCATTTCCCGGACTATCCCATCACTCCCGGCGTCTGCCTTGTGGAAATAGCCAGGGAACTGATGGAAAAGGAGCTGGGCAGGCCGCTTTATCTGTCGGCCATCCGTAAACTCAAGTTCCTTAAGCCGGTATTTCCCGGTGAAGAAGGGACGGAACTCAGCGTCGAGTTCTCGGAAAACGGTGCTTCCTTCTTCCTGGAGGGCAATTGCTGTGCAAGTTTTGAATGGTCCTTCCGTCCTGCAGATACCCTGGTGGTAATCCCCACCTACAACAATGAAGGGACTCTTGCCGATGTAATAGCGCGTGTAAGGGCCCAGGGACTGCCCATCTGCGTGGTGGATGACGGCAGCACAGACTCCACCGCCAGTATCCTCAAGGGAGAAAAGGACGTGAGGGTACTAAGGCACAGTGTAAACCAGGGCAAGGGCGCTGCGCTCAAGACGGCCTTCAAGGCAGCCCGTGACTGGGGCTTCGACTATGTCCTTAGCCTTGATGCCGACGGTCAGCATTTCCCCGAGGATATACCGGGAATACTGGACAGCAGGGGTCCGGGAAAGCTCATTGTGGGCAGCCGCAATATCAATGCCGATGGAATGGCCGTGTCCAGCAGCTTTGCGAACCGCTTCTCCAATTTCTGGTTTATGCTGTACACGCTTAATAAACTGAGCGATACCCAGACCGGTTTCAGACTGTACAGCCTGAGGGACCTGCCGTCGCTGAGCCTGGTGACATCACGTTACGAGGCCGAGCTTGCCCTCCTGGTGCTGAGCGCCTGGAAGGGTGTAAAACTGGAAAGCGTTCCAGTGAAGGTTGTCTATCCGGAAAACCGGGTATCACATTTCCACCCGGTGAAAGACTTTGCGAGGATTTCCCTCCTGAACACCGTCCTCCTTCCCATAACCCTGCTTTACGGCTATCCCAGGATGCTACTGGGCAGGCTGTTCGGCAGGCGAAGGGCGGACTGAGGGCTTCAGGGCCGGCAGCAGTTCTTCCAGTGAACCGTCATTCGGAGCAGGTTCCACTCCAAGCAGATAACACATAAGCTCATAGACACTTACGTTCCTGAACGAGGGAATGGTGGTGCCGCGCAGAAAATCCGGTCCGGTGGCCCTGAACATAGTCTGCATATCGGGCTCGGAGGGGAAATAACCGTGGCCGCCGCGGAGTGTCCGGGGATGCTCGGTGAAACGCCAGCCAAGATCAGGAGCCACTATTATGTCACCCAGCCTGGGGCTGGTGCCGTAGTTGAGTTCGGCCGGTACTTCTTCCTTTTTCCATACATTCAGGTGCTCCACGCCGCTCAGGGCGTTCAGGATGGAGTCGCGGCAGGCCTCGTTTGTGCTGAATATGCTGGTGGGGGTTCCGGTGACCACCCGGGTGGCCCATTCCTGTTTTATGTATTTGGAAGGGGAAATGCAGCGCTCCGGGCTGATGGATGTCATACCGTGGTCGGAGAGCACTATCAGGTCTATCTTATCGGCATAGGGGAGGTCCTCAAGGCCTTTCAGGAGCAGGCCCAGCATCTTGTCCACGCGGCGCACTGCCCTTGCGGTCTTGCGGTGACGGGGGCCGAAGGCGTGGCCGGTATGGTCGGGCTCGTTGAAGTAGAGCATCACCAGGCGGGGCCTGTCGGCTTCTGGGAGTTTGAGAAGGTCCAGAGTCCTTTCCACCCTTTTCTCGAAAGAAAGGATTTCGTAGCTTACATACTTGCTGTAATAGCGTGGCAGCGAGCCGTTTATAAGGTATTCACTGCCCACCCAGTAGGTTACGCCGGCAATCAGGCCCTGCCTTTGGACTGTGGTCCAGATGGGTTCGCCAAGATAAAAGTAACCGTTCACCTTTTCCTTGCTGCCCATCGTATAGAGCGTATTGTGCTCGCTGTCCCAGAAAGCGTTGTTCACCAGTCCGTTGTGGTCGGGGACCAGTCCGGTGGCCATTGCATAGTGGTTGGGAAAGGTGGAAGCCGGATAGGAGGGCAGCATCACGGAGCTCACCCCTTCACGGGCCATACGGTCAAGATTCGGCGTATGGTACCACTTTGTGTAGTCGTGGCGGAAGCCGTCCATTGAAACGACAACCACATAGCGGTCGCGTATCTGGGCCTGTGCAAGGCCGCACAGCAGGATAAGGAGCAGGGATAGCAGGCGTTTCATCTGTGTCGGGGAATAGAAAAAGGCCGCGCCGTGTGAAATAGCGGAGCGGCCTTTTGATTGAACTTATCTGTTAGAGATAGTAGTTGAGGCTTAAACGGAGGCCGAAGTTGTCGGTGCCGTAAAGGATGCCGGTGGAACCGGGGCTCACCAGCTTGTTGTACTCGATTACACTGCCTTCGTCGGAACCGCCCTGGACTGCCATAGTGGTGAAACCTTCGTAGGTGGTGTAGGTCTGGGGCTGGAAGAGCAGCATTACGGGAGTGAAGGTGAGGGCTGCGCCAAGGGACATCTGTCCGGCGAAGAACCATTCCACGCCCATATCGATAGAGATACCCAGAGCGTTGGTATAACCGACGTTGAAGCGTTTCAGGGGACGGGCATAGGTGATGCCGAGATGACCGACGGGAGCACCGTCGTTAAGGCTGTCGGCAACCTTGTTACCGCCTTCCAGTTTCTGGGTGTAGGCAGTGCTGGTAGGTACGTTGCCGTTCCAGTCCTTGTTGAAGGGGTTGCCGTATTTGAAGTCCATCGAACCGCCGGCGATAGCATAGAGGACGCCGATGGAAGCATTGAACTTGAGGGGACCGTTGCCCTTGATCATTTCCAGGGCCAGGCCCAGGGAGGCGGCGTTCAGTTTGGAGCTCACCTGGTCCACTACCTTATTCTCGGATACGGGGCTCAGATAATGGGAATAGTCGTCCTGGACATAGTCCTTCTGGTTGATTATGCTGCCGGTGATACCCAGCTGGGCACGCAGTGCAACGCTCTCGGACATATGGAAGCGCAGTTTGAAGGAAGCTACGGGATCCTTGGAAAGGATGTACATCTGGGCAGGGACATCTCCAAGATCCTTCGTCCAAGCGCCGGAGAAGGCTCCGTCTTCGGGTTTCCACTTGCTCTCGGCAAAAGCGGTCATAGGGTTTACATTTACGCCGAAGGATATGTCGCCGGCTTTGATTTCGGTCTTTTTCCCCTGGGCGAAAGCGCTCGTGAGGCTAAGGAGCACGATGGTGCTTACAAGAATGAACTTTTTCATGGCTGTAAATATTTCTGAGCGCTATAGTTTCTTGGTTTTGATAGTCAGCAGTTCGGTCTCATCACCTGCCTTGACGGTGCTGAAGGAGGTTGCACTGTTGGGCTTTCCGAAGCGCATTCCGGCGACGGAAATCTCGTCTTCCACCATCTGGATGCTGCCGGAGAAACCGGCCTTGCCATTGCAGGGGATTTCTTCCTTGAATTTGCCGTCACTGTCGGTGACGGTCGTGATCTTGGTTACAGGTGAGCCGGAAGAGATGGAAATCTCTACGGCCACACCGGGAATGCCGTTTGTGTTTTCCGGATACTGAACCTGTCCCCTTACGGTTACAGTGTACTTGTAGTCCAGCTTGGTGGGACTTACCTTAGTGCATGCAGTCAGGGCAAGTAAGACGCACGCGAAGGCCAATGCAAGTTTTTTCATAAGCAGAAATATTTAAGGTTTATCTGTTTCGACACTCAAAGATAAAAAAAAGATACAAGCGGAGCAAATAATAAAAACAAAATCAGTCCTCGGGAGCGAACATAGGGTCCCAGGCCGGCAGCAGGACGGGTTTCTGCTCCATAAGCTTCAGGACATCGGCTCCGGCATAGTTCTTCCTGACCACCAGGCGGAACATATACTCGTCAAACCAGCTGTCAGTCATTATTATATTGCCCTTGTAGCCGCTGCTGTCGCCCCAGCTGTTCTCCACCATCCATTTTACTGGTTTTGAATCCCGGATGTCCACGGCGATGAGGGTCATCGCGTGGGTGGAACCGCTGTCGTGGGTGAGGATGCGCTCCTTCTTGTCCATTGTGAACGGGACGCCCAGAAGGGAGGAGTAGTCAAAATTGTCGGGATTGGCTACGCCCTTCTTGCGGTCCAGGAACTTGCCCACGTCGCAGGAGAAGTACAGGGCGGTGCCGTCCTTGATGGAGGCTATGGCCATTTTCTTGATGTCCTCCATCGGCAGATTCAGATAAATCCAGTTCTGCCCGTCATAGACGTGACGGTCGCAGTCTATCTCGTAAACCTTACCGTAGGGGACGGCAGGGTTGTTCATCACCATAATGTAATTGTTCTCCAGGTCGTCGCCCAGGAACTCGCGGTAGAACTCCAGCGGTGTGTACTCTTTTGCGGGAGCGGCAATCTCGCCCTTGGCGTTGTAGCGGGTCCAGCTGAAGCTCTTGGGAGGCGTTCCAAGGCAGAGGGCGAGCACGCGGTACACCTGCGTGAGGATTTCCTCCTTGCGCTGCTGCAGCTGCTTTTCCGGAGTCTCCCTGAGACGCAGCCCGCCTTCGCGCAGGAGGGCTCTCAGGCGCGAGCGCATCTGGGCGGTGTTGTTGGCCGAATAGGTCTCGGCCATAGCCTCGGAGGGCACTACGCCGTACTTCATTATAAGGTTGGCCACGCCGGTGAACTGTCCGCCGTCACCGATGGGGTTGGCGAAGAGCCAGTCCACCTTGCGGTTGTCCATAGGCAGTTTACGGGTGTCGATGACGCTCTGGAGGAAGAGGTTGGACTTTTCCAGCTGGTCGTAGAAGAAGAGATAGTTCTGCGAGAAGGTGAAGTTCCCCAGTCCGTGTTCGCGTATCATCTGCGCGCGGAGCACGTTCAGGCCGGTGAAAAGCCAGCATCGGCCCGAAGAGCGCTGGTCCGTATGGCCCTTGGTAGGGACTATGTCGGAAAAATGGGTGTCTGTCATCGCAGCCTCGTCGGCCGATGCGGCAAGGACATTGATAGCCGTGCCGGCAAGGGCGTTGCGGAGGGCCTTGTCCGTGGCGTTTCCTTCGAAGGAGGCTTCAAGGCGGGAAAGCAGTTCTGCCGATATGCCTCCGTCCGGGCTGGTCTTCTGGCCGTTTGCGGCAAAGGCGGCAAGCAGGCCGATAGCTAAAAGAACAGTACGTTTCATTCCAAAAAAAAATTCGTAACCTTGCGAAGTTACGAATTTTCTGTCAATATGCAAACCGGCGCCTAGGCGATGATGCCTTCCTCGCGGAACACCCGGGTAAGGGCGTCCACTGCGCGGTCCACCTGCTCGTGGGTATGGGTTGCCATAAGCGAGAAGCGGATCAGGGTGTCCTGGGGGGCGCAGGCCGGCGGAATCACCGAGTTGATGAACACACCCTCGTCAAAGGCGCGCTTGGTTACCAGGAAGGTCTTTTCCAGGTCTCGCACGTACAGGGGAATGATAGGGCTTTCGGTCTCGCCGATCTCGAAACCTTCCTCGCGGAAGCGCTTGAGGGCGTAGTTGGTCACATCCCAGAGGGCTTCGATACGCTCGGGCTCCTGCTGCAGGATATGGAGGGCCTCCAGGGCCGATGCCGTTGCGGCGGGAGTGTCGGAAGCGCTGAAGATATAGGTGCGTGCGGTGTGGCGCAGGTAGTTGATAATGGTCTTGTCGGCTGCGATGAAACCGCCGATGGAGGCAAGCGACTTGGAGAAGGTGCCCATTATGAGGTCCACCTCGGAGGTGAGGCCGAAGTGGTCGCACACGCCGCGGCCCTGACGGCCGAACACGCCCAGTCCGTGGGCTTCGTCAACCATAATGGCCACGTTGGCGTATTTGTGCTTGAGATCCACGATCTCGGGAAGCTTGGCCAGGTCTCCTTCCATTGAGAAGACGCCGTCCACCACGATAAGCTTTACGGAATCCTCGGGGAGGCGCTGCAGGGTGCGCTCCAGGTCTTCCATATCGTTGTGCTTGTAGTGCAGGCCCTTGGCGAAGGACAGGCGGCGGCCGTCCACGATGGAGGCGTGGTCGCGGTCGTCACAGATAATGAAATCGTCCTTGGTGAGGAGCTGGGGGATGACGCCGGAGTTTACTGTGAAGCCGGTGGAGAAGCACAGGGCTTCGTCCTTTCCGACGAATTCGGCCAGTTCCTTCTCAAGCTGGACGTGGATGTCCAGGGTGCCGTTAAGGAAACGGGAACCGGCGCAGCCGGAACCATACTGGCGGAGGGCCTTTACGCCCGCCTCGATTACACGCTCGTCGCCGGTGAGGCCTGTATATGCATTGGAACCGAACATAAGGATATGGTGTCCGTCCATTTCCACTTCGGTGCCCTGCTTGCTGACTATTTGTCTGAAATAAGGGTAGATACCCTTTTCCATCATCTGCTGCGGCAAAGTGTATTTTGCCAGTCTTTCGTCTAAGAGTGCCATATTGTCTTGACAGGTATAAGTTTCAGTAACAGGCTGCAAAATTAATAAAAAATCTGTGATTTGCAGCAGTTAGGCTTTTTTTTCGTATCTTTGGATGTTTTTGCAAGCTAAATCCGTATGGAAGAGAACAAACTCAATTTTATCGAAGAAATCATTGAAAAAGACCTTGCCGAAGGCCGTGTGAAATCCATCGTGACCCGTTTCCCTCCGGAGCCCAACGGCTATCTCCACCTTGGACACGCCAAGAGCATCTGCCTCAACTTCGGCCTGGCCCAGAAATACGGCGGGGTTACCAATCTGCGCTACGACGACACCAACCCCACCAAGGAAGACACCGAATACGTGGATTCCATCAAGGAGGATATCGCCTGGCTGGGTTTCCACTGGGACAAGGAACTCTATGCGTCGGACTACTTCGACCAGCTTTACGAATGGGCCGAGGAACTCATCCTCCGCGGCCTGGCCTACGTTGACGACCAGACCCAGGAAGAGATACGCCTTGGCCGCGGAACCGTGGACAAGCCCGGCACCCCCAGCCCCTGGAGGGACCGCAGCCCCGAGGAGAACCTCCGTCTTTTCCGCGAGATGAAGGCCGGAAAGTATGCCGAGGGTGAAAAGGTCCTTCGCGCCAAGATAGATATGGCCCATCCCAATATGATGTTCAGGGATCCGCTAATGTACCGTATCAAGTACGCACACCATCACCGTACCGGCGACAAGTGGTGCATCTACCCGATGTACGACTTCACCCACGGCCAGTGCGACTCCATAGAGCACATCACCCACTCCATCTGCACCCTGGAGTTCGACGTCCACCGTCCCCTTTACGACTGGTTCATCCAGACCCTGGGTATCTTCCCTTCGCACCAGTACGAGTTCGCCCGCCTGAACCTCACCTACACCCTTATGTCCAAGAGAAAGCTCCTGGAACTGGTGCAGAAAGGCTTCGTGAGCGGCTGGGACGACCCTCGTATGCCCACGCTCTGCGGTGTCCGCCGCCGCGGCTACACCGCCGAGGCCCTGAAACTCTTCTGCGAGAAGATAGGCGTTTCCAAGCGCGACCAGCTTATGGACATCCAGCTGCTGGAATGGTGCGTAAGGCAGGACCTGAACGCCCGTTCCAACCGCTATATGGTAGTACAGGATCCAATCAAGCTGGTGATTGACAACTATCCCGAGGACAAGGTTGAATGGTTTGACTGCCCCCTGAATCCCGCCGATCCCGAGGGCCCTTCCCGCCGCGTTCCCTTCGGCCGCACCCTCTATATCGAGAGGGCCGATTTTATGGAGGACGCCCCCAAGAAGTTCTTCCGCCTCAAACCCGACGGAGAGGTCCGTCTCAAATACACTTATATAATCAAGTGCGAGCAGGTGATAAAGGATGCCGATGGCAAGGTAGTGGAACTGCATTGCAGCTACGACCCTTCCACCCATCCCCAGACTGGGGAGTGGCGCTCTGTCAAGGGCACCATCCACTGGGTGAGCGTACCCCACGCCAGGGAGCTGGAGCTGCGCAACTACGACCGCCTCTTCACCCTTGCCGATATGTCCCAGGTCCCCGAGGACAAGGACTACAAGGACTACCTGAATCCCGAATCCCTGGTGCTGGGCACCGGATATGCGGAACCTGCCCTCCTCGAGGACAAGTCCGGAATCGCGGTCCAGTTCGAGCGTACCGGTTACTATATCGAGGATAAGGATTCCACCCCCGGACATCCCGTCTTCAACAAGACCACTGCCCTCAAGGATTCTTACAAACCCGAATAGATGGCCGGTTGGGGCCGGCCATGACGTCATCCCCGGCCTGACCGGGGATCTCCTATGTCAGGACAAGCCAGCATATCGGATAATTCAAGGAGAATCGCCCGAAATACGGTTCTTCTGTATTTCCGTATGTTGGTAATGATGGTGATAGGGCTCTTTACCTATCGCATCATCCTGAAGGCACTCGGAGTAGAAGACTACGGCGTTTACAGTGCTGTGGGCGGTGTGGTCACTATGTTCATGCTGGTGATGAACACCGTCTCTTCGGCCATTACCCGTTATATAACTGTTGGACTGGGAAAGGGTGACCCGCTGCGCCTCAAGACCACCGTGGGTACCAGCATTGCCATTATGGCGGGCTTCAGCCTGCTCATCGTACTCCTGACGGAGACGGCCGGTCTGTGGTACCTGCATCACAAGATGGTGATTCCCCCGGGCCGGATGGCGGCTGCCGGAGTGGTGCTGCAAACCTCCATGGCCATCCTCATCGTGAATCTCCTGAGCCTGCCTTTCACGGCGGCCATCAATGCCCACGAGCATATGGGCGCCTACGCCTACATATCTATCCTGGAAGCTGTCCTGAAGCTGGCCGTAGCGGCCGGAGTATGGTATTCCGGGGCCGATAAGCTTGTGGTGTACGCCTGGCTCCTGCTGGCGGTTTCCGTGTTGGGGCGCGGTGCCTACGCCGTCTTTGCCGCCTGGCATTATCCAGAGTGCAGGGGAAGAATCAGGGCCGATAAGGGCCTGGTCCGTGAGATGGGCGCCTTTGCCGGCTGGAATTTCTTGGGAAGCGGGGCCTATATGCTCAATACCCAGGGTATCAACCAGCTTATGAACCTCTTCTTCGGTGTGGGTATGAACGCTGCCAGGGGAGTGGCCGACAAAGTGGAACAGGTGGTTCGCCAGTTCGCCACAAACATTGCCCTGGCCCTCAATCCGGCCCTTACCAAGAGCTATGTGAGCGGCAACAGGGAATACGCCTTTGACCTCGTTTGCAAGGGATCCAAGTACTACTTCTGGGTGTTGTGGGTCATTGCCATCCCGTTCTTCACGGATGCCGATACCATCCTCACCCTCTGGCTGGGACAGTTGCCGCCGGATGCAGCCTTATTTACCAAGCTTACCCTGCTGTGCTTTGTGATTGACTTCACGCCAGGCACGCTCAATATCCTGGAACTGGCCAACGGCCGCATCCGCCGTTACTATATCTTTACCAGCGCCACCGCAGCCTTGGCGTTTGTGTTTACTTACCTGGCTTACCGCCTGGGGGCTCCCGGTTGGACAGGTTATGGCATCTTTGCCGTCTGCTACATAGCCAAAGCGGCCGTGATGCTGTTCATAGCCCACAGGGATACCGGCCTTCCCATCAGGCAGTACTGGCAGAAGGGCCTGTGGCCCGCTCTCTGTCCCGGTCTCATAACCCTTCTGGTGGTGACCTCTCTGGTGTTCCTCCTTCCTTCCGCCTGGTGGCGCTTCCTGGTGACTGCCCTGGTGGGTGTGATTTCCATGGCCTTGGGCGTATGGCTGTTCGGCCTTACGGAAGGTGAGAAGGCCTATGCCCGTACCAAACTGCCTTTCCTTAAATGATACGTTACTCCGTCATAGTTCCCTACCGGGGAGAGCCCGGGCTCCTGCAGCGGGCCCTGGCCTCTGTCCCTGCGCGGGAAGACGTGGAGGTGCTGGACGTCGAGGATGCAGAGGGCCGTGGCGGCGGCTGGGCACGGAACCGGGCGCTGGAAAAGGCGCAGGGAGAGTGGCTGGTTTTCCTGGATGCCGACGATTTTTTCCTTCCCGGGGCCTTTGAGGCCATGGATAAGCATGCCGATGGGGAGGAAGACCTGGTGTTCTTTGACATTACCAGTGTCTATTCCGACAGTTTAAAACCTTCGGCCCGTCACCTGACGCGCTCGGGGATGCTGGCCCGCTATGCTTCCAAGCCCTCACAGGTGCAGTTCTATGGCCGCTATTTATACAACGAGCCCTGGGGTAAGATGATCCGGCGCTCGCTGGTTCAAGCCAGAGGAATCCGTTTTGACGAGACCCTCTGTGCCAACGATTTCACCTTCTCTGTCCTCTGTGGCCATTGGGCCGATAAGGTCTGCTACGACCCTACGCCCGTCTACTGCGTGACGGAGCGGGAGGGGAGTGTGAGCAGCCTTTATTTTGACAGCCCTCAGAAGACGCTGGACCGCCTTAAGGTTTACTGGAAGGTGCAACAGTTCTTTGATAGGGAAAACATCCCGCTGGAACCTTTTTATGGCCTGTGGATGATGTGCAGGAACCAGGGAGGGGAGACCCTCCGCGTAGCCCGTGAGTTCTGCGCCCGGGAGTCCATTTCCCGCTGGCAGCTCTGGCGGGGCTGTGCCAGACGTATCATTAAAAAGCGCCTCCGCCGGGGCGTTCCGTACAATGCCTGAGGTCAGTGTCATCATAGTATGTATGGGAGACCCCAGGCGCCATCTTTACGCTTGCCTGGCCAGCATCCTTGCCCATACCGCCCTTGAGTGCGAATTCCTCTTGACTGCCTACCGTATGCCCGTGGAGCTCAGGGAGGAACTGGCAGGGCGCTATCCCTTCGTGAAAATCACAGTCAACGACGCTGTGGCCGGTTTTTCGGAGAACAACAATCTCTCCCTGGAAAAGGCCACGGGGGAGTACTGCTTCATAGTGAACGACGACACCCTCATCGAGGCCGATGTAATAGGCGACCTGGTGAAGGATATGGAAAAGCTGGGCCC
>JAGCYC010000027.1 GCA_017961015.1 Bacteroidales bacterium
GCCGTCGATGATGGCGGAGTAGGCGTTGGCGTAACCGTCATGTACGGCCTTGCCTACGCCCTTGCCGGCCTTGAGCTCTTCCTTGATGCGCTCGTATATAATAACGTTGGCGTCAACGGCCATCCCCAGGGTAAGTACAAGACCGGCGATACCCGGGAGGGTAAGGACGGCGCCGAACGATGCCAGGGTACCGAAGAGCAGCAGCACGTTGGTGAGCAGAGCAAAGTCGGCCACCAGACCTGCGCCCTTGTAGAACAGGATCATATAGACGAGCACGAGCAGGAAGGCCACCAGGAAGGAGATGAGACCGGCCCTGATGGACTCTGCACCGAGCGAAGGACCTACGACCTGCTCCTGCACGATGGTGGCGGGGGCGGGAAGCTTACCGGACTTAAGAACGTTGGTAAGGTCGGTTGCCTCTTCCATAGAGAAGTTGCCGCTGATTTCGGAAGAACCTCCGGAAATCTCGCTGTTGACGGTAGGATAGGAATATACGGTACCGTCCAGGACGATTGCGATCTGCTTG
Source organism: Bacteroidales bacterium (assembly GCA_017961015.1). Classification (GTDB taxonomy): domain Bacteria; phylum Bacteroidota; class Bacteroidia; order Bacteroidales; family UBA932; genus Cryptobacteroides. Next base: position 527 of record JAGCYC010000027.1, read on the forward strand.
CCGATGTTGTCTTTGGTCAGACGGGCCCAGATGTTGGCGCCCTCGGCGTTCATAGTCATAGATACGGTAGGGGAACCTCCGCGGCGGTCGTTGGTGGTGACGCGGGCGTCGGTAACTACTCCACCGTCAAGGGGAGCCTTGCCGTCACGGCTGCTCGACTTGATGGCAATGAGCTCGAAGATGTTGTCGGATGCTGCGTACTCCGAGGGTTTTACGCTCCACATAGGGCGGAACTCGGCGGGGAACAGGTCGGCAACCTCGGGCATACGGAGATACTTGTTCACAGCAGCGGTATCGGCTGCGGCAGCCAAACCGATGCAGGCGTTGCCGCGATAGTTGGTGGGCTGCAGCACTGCGAACAGGGGGTTGGCCTTCTTGTAGGCGGCCAGGCCCTCCTCCTCGGCGTTCTGGGCCTTGAGTTCCTCGGCTACCAGATCGTCCTCCTCTACCTTTTCGGGCTCCTCAACCTCAGCTTCGGTTGCGGCGTACTGGGCGAGCAGGGCGTTTGCCTCCTGCAGGTAAGGGGTGATTTCGGCAGCGTCGAACGTTGTCCAGAACTCGAGGGATGCGGTGCCCTGGAGGAGCTTACGCACACGCTCAGGCTCCTTTACACCAGGAAGCTCCACGAGGATACGGCCGGTGTTGCCGATCTTCTGGATGCTGGGCTGGGTGACGCCGAAACGGTCGATACGGTTGCGGAGCACATTGAAGGAGTTGGAAATGGCGCTCTCGGCCTCTTCCTTGATGACGGACACAACCTGCTCGTCGGTGGATTCGGGCTTGATGCGGTCGCGCATTTCGTATGTACCGAACACCTGCGAGAGGCGGGTGCCTCCGGTGACTTCCTTCCAGGCCTCGGCAAACAGGGTGATGAAGTCGCTCTGCGAACCCACCATACGCTGCTTTGCCAGAGATATGGCCTGCTGGAACTCGGGGCTCTGGTTGTTACCCGAAAGTGCCCTTACGAGATCTTCCAGCTGAACCTGCAGCATAACGTTCATACCGCCCTTGAGGTCCAGACCGAGGTTGATCTCCTTGGCCTTTACTGCTTTAAATGTGTTTCCAAAATAAACTTTCTGGGAAGAAATAGAATCGGTGTACCTCTTTTCTTCGTTTTTCCTCAGTGAATCAAGGAAAAAAGCTTGATCTTCTGCTGCGACTTTTGCGAATTCGGCACTCTGGCTGAACGCGTCAACCTTTGCGGCCGCGGCCTTTGCGGCCTTCTTCTCCTGGATGCTGGTAACAGCGGTGAAGGAGAGCTGCCAGAGGCAGGCAAGTGCGAGCAGGATAGCTACGAGTCTGATTGCTCCTTTGCTTTGCATAACTATGGTTAATAATAATTAATATCCAAAAATAGTTTGCAAAGGTAGCATTTTTCTTTGAACAAACTAATCTTTGGATACAATTTTCTTTTAGGCGTGAAGTGCTTTTAGCTGATTACAGCTCACGATTTTACACCTTAAGGAACACTTTCTTCTTGTAAAGGAAGAAAAGGAAGAGCCACTCAAGGGCGATAAAACCCACGTACCACACTATTTTAGCCCACACAGGACCCATAAAAGAGCAAAGACCCGCGAGGAAGAAGTCGGTAGCGTGCCTGAAGTCGATGATGCGTGGCGCCATATAGATGGTGATGGAGTTCATACCGATAACAGCGAGGGGGAAACTCCATTTCTTCCAGCCCTTTACATCGATGATCCAGTAGAACAGGGCGAACATTGCCAGCGAGTAAGCGGCCACGACCAGCACGAACGAACTGCTCCAGAGTTTCTTGTTCAGCGGGAACCATTTTGCCCACACAAGACCGATAACCAGAAATACCGCCGCCGCAGCGACCATCCACAGGACTTTCTTGTTCTCGCTGAGATCTTTTTTGCGTACCCATTCACCGGTGAACATACCCAGCAGTGCGGTAACTATGGCAGGAACTGTGCTTAAGAGGCCTTCGGGATCAAAAACGCCACCGTCGCCCTTGTAGAGATGTCCGGGGAAGAGGCACCGGTCCACATATCCGACCAGATTGCCCTCGAAGGAGAACGGGTCGGCGCCCGCCGGGGCGTCAGGTGCGGGGACAAAGCGCAGAAGGAGCCAGTAGCCCACAAGCAGCACCACCGAAATCACGCCGCGTGCCGACGGCTTGAAATTGATGAACAGCAGTGCGGCGAACATCCACGCCAGACCGATTCGTGCCAGGACGCTCCAGAAGCGCAAGTCGCTCCACTGGA
>JAGCYC010000003.1 GCA_017961015.1 Bacteroidales bacterium
CGGTCAGTACGTGACGCGGCCGAGGAAAAGGGCGTGGGCGGGGACGGATTCGCCGGCATCGGAACGGGTGCCGGATTCCAGCAGGGAAGCCACCCATTCGGGCGAGTGCTTGCCCCGGCCCATCTCGATGAGCGTTCCTACCGTTGCCCTGACCATATTCCGCAGGAACCTGTCGGCCGATATCCGGAAGTACCAATAGGACTGGCCTACGGTTTCAACCCGCCTGTCGCCCTCGGGCCTTAACGAAGCATCAAGCGAGCGCTCTCCCAAGCTTTCCGCCGGCACTTCGCCTTCGGGCCTCAGCGAGGCTTCCAGGGAGGGAGCGCCCATTATCTTGATGTGCGAAGGGGTGTAGGGGGCCCAGTAGGCTTCGTAGACTGTACAGATGGAGGTTTTGTTATCGGCCCCGGACTTCTCGAAACAGGTAAAATCGTGAGTGCCGAGCAGGTATCGGCAGGCCTCGTTCATAGCCTCGAAATCCAGATCGGGATAGCCGCACTGCCAGGACCAGGCCCTCACGAAGGGGTCCTTACGCCGGTGTATGAAATAGCTGTATTCGCGGCGGCGGGCGTCAAAGCGGGCGTGGAATCCGTCGGGCACCGGAAGTATATCATAAACGGCCACGGAATGGGGCAGGATGGCATTTAATTTGTAGCATAATTCGCGCCTCTCGTACGGAAGAGTATCGGGGTACTCGAACTGGGCGATGTAGCCCAGGGAATGCACTCCGGTGTCGGTCCGTCCGGCTCCTGTTACGGAAATCCGTCCGCCCAGCAGGCGGGAAAGAGCCTGCTCCAGGCACTGCTGCACTGAAGGGGACGTGGGCTGGATTTGCCAGCCGCAGAAGGGAGAGCCGTCGTAGCTGAGGCAGATGAAATAACGCATATGCAAATGTAAGAAAATATATGGAAAGTGTAAACATCAGGGAACTGAACGAGCGCATCCAGAAGGAAAGCGCCTTCGTGGACCTTCTGTCCATCGAGATGGGCAAGGTGATCGTGGGGCAGAAACAGCTCATAGACAATCTGCTCATCGGACTGCTTTCCGGCGGCAATATCCTGCTGGAAGGCGTGCCCGGACTTGCCAAGACCCTGGCCATAAATACCCTGGCCCAGGCGGTGGATGCAAAGTTCAGCCGTATCCAGTTCACCCCGGACCTGCTCCCGGCCGATGTCGTAGGTACCCTAATCTACTCCCAGAAGAACGAGAGCTTCGAGGTCCACAAAGGCCCCATCTTCGCCAACTTCGTGCTGGCCGATGAAATCAACCGTTCCCCGGCAAAGGTGCAGAGCGCCCTGCTGGAGGCGATGCAGGAGCATCAGGTTACCATCGGCGAACAGAGCTACCGCCTGCCCGATCCCTTCCTGGTGATGGCCACCCAGAACCCCATCGAGCAGGAAGGCACCTATCCCCTGCCCGAAGCCCAGGTGGACCGTTTCATGCTCAAGGTAGTGGTGTCCTATCCAAAGAAGGAGGAGGAGAAACTTATCATCCGCATGAACAACAGCGGGGAATTCCCCAAGGCAAGTCCCGTAGTGAAGCCCGAGGACATTATCCGCGCCCGTGAAGTGGTCCGCGAGGTGTATATGGACGAGAAGATCGAGCGCTACATCGTGGATATCGTATACGCCACCCGCACTCCGGCCGATTACGGCCTGAAGGAGCTGGACGGGCTGCTCAGCTACGGAGCCTCGCCCCGTGCCAGCATTTCCCTGGCAATGGCGTCCAAGGCCTACGCCTTCATCAAGCGCCGCGGCTATGTGATTCCGGAAGACGTGAGGGCCGTGTGCAACGAGGTCCTTCGCCACCGTCTGGGCCTTAGCTACGAGGCCGAAGCCCAGGGTCTCACACCCGAACAGATCATCGAAAAGGTACTCAACGCAGTGAACGTGCCGTAATGACCCCGGAAGAGCTCATCCGAAAAATCCGCAAGATAGAGATCCGTACCAAGGCCCTGAGCCATCAGATCTTCGCGGGAGAATACCATTCGGCCTTCAAGGGAAGGGGAATGGCGTTCAGCGAAGTGCGTGAATACCAGTACGGGGACGACGTGCGGAGTATGGACTGGAACGTTACCGCCAGAATGAGCGCCCCGTATGTAAAAGTGTTCGAAGAGGAACGCGAGCTTACGGTGGTGCTGGTGGTGGACGTGTCCCGTTCGGGACTCTTCGGCACCAGGGTCAAGACCAAGCGCGAACAGGTGGCCGAGATTGCCGCCACGCTCAGTTTTTCGGCCATCCTGAACAACGACAAGGTGGGCTGTATGCTGGTGAGCGACCACGTGGAGAAATTCATTCCTCCGGCAAAGGGCCGCACCCACTTCCTCAGGATAGTGAGGGAAATACTTGAGTATGAGCCACAGAGCGACGGGACCGACCTGTCGGCCGCACTCCGTTTCCTGTCCGGTGCCATACGCAAGAAATGCACCGCCTTCCTGCTCTCCGATATGCTGGATGTAAATGCCGACGGCTCCCCGCGCTACGAGGACGCCCTCAAGGTAGCGGCTTCCCGCCACGACCTTTCGGTAATCAGAGTGAGCGACCCCCGGGAGAAGAGCCTTCCCGATATCGGCC
>JAGCYC010000028.1 GCA_017961015.1 Bacteroidales bacterium
GACGTTGATGACGGCGACGCCGCCGGAGAGCTTGGCGAGGCGTTCCTGGAGTTTTTCACGGTCGTAATCGCTGGTGGTCTCTTCGATCTGCTTGCGGATGCCTTCCACACGATCCTTGATGGCCTTCGGATCGCCGGCACCGTTCACGATGGTGGTGTTCTCCTTGGTCACGGTGACCTTCTCGGCACGGCCCAGCATCTGCACGTTGGCGTTTGCGAGGGTGAAGCCGCGCTCTTCGCTGATTACGACGGCACCGGTGAGGGTGGCGATGTCCTGCAGCATTTCCTTGCGGCGGTCGCCGAAGCCGGGGGCCTTCACGGCGGCTACCTTGAGGGTGCCGCGCAGACGGTTCACTACCAGGGTGGTAAGGGCCTGTCCTTCAACGTCCTCGGCAATGATCAGGAGGCTCTTGCCCTCACGGGCGACGGGCTCCAGGACGGGCATCAGGTCCTCCATATTGGCAATCTTCTTGTCGGTGAGCAGGATGTAGGCGTCGTCCAGGACGGCTTCCATCTTGTCGCCGTTGGTCATAAAGTAGGGGCTGATGTAGCCGCGGTCGAACTGCATACCTTCCACCACCTTGACCTCGGTCTCGGTGCCTTTGGCCTCTTCCACGGTAATTACGCCGTCCTTCTTCACCTTGGCCATAGCCTCGGCGATGAGCTTGCCGATATAAGCGTCGTTGTTGGCCGATACGGTACCGACCTGCTCCACCTTGGAGTAGTCCTCGCCCACGGCCTGGCTGCGGGCCTTCAGGTCCTTGACCACGGCTGCGACGGCCTTGTCGATACCTCTCTTGAGGTCCATAGGGTTGGCGCCTGCGGCGACGTTCTTCAGGCCCACGTTGATGATGGCCTGGGCCAGTACGGTGGCGGTGGTGGTACCGTCGCCGGCCTGGTCGTTGGTCTTGGAGGCAACCTCCTTCACCATCTGTGCGCCCATATTCTGGAACTGGTCTTCAAGCTCCACTTCCTTTGCCACGGTAACGCCGTCCTTGGTAATCTGGGGAGCGCCGAACTTCTTGGCTATAACCACGTTGCGTCCCTTGGGGCCGAGCGTAACCTTAACTGCATCGGCCAGTGCGTCGGCACCCTGCTTCATAGCGGTGCGGACGTCGGTATTGAATTTTATCTCTTTTGCCATAATGATATCTGTCCCGCCCGGGCCTTACCGGGCATCTCCTTCCTTAGAGGGTTGCTAAAACATCGGCCTGTTTGACGATGAGGTACTTCTTGTCCTGGACGGTGACCTCGGTACCGGCGTATTTGCCGTAGAGGACGGTGTCACCCACTTTGAGCTCCATCGGTTCGTCCTTGGAGCCGGGTCCTACCGCCACGACTGTGCCCTGCTGGGGCTTCTCTTTGGCATTGTCCGGGATATACAGGCCCCCGGCGGTCATGGTCTCGGCCTCTTTGGGCTCTACGACCACTCTTGTTCCTAAAGGTTTAAGCATAAGATGATATGGTTTTTAATCTGTTTTCGTCTTTCGCCCCTTCAGGGGGCAGCAAGGAATAATCAAGGGGCGTGCCACGTGCAGCCGACTGACAAAATGGCAGTAAGGCCCGGGTACAAGCTACGCTTTTTTTGGTTATATTTGTAAAAATTCAATTCGATGGAAACTATCCGGGACCAATATTTCGAAGGGGAACGTCCCCTGTATGCCCGCAAAGGGGGCTTGTATCTGGAAAATGTAACTATCGGCACAGGTGAATCTTCCATCAAGGAAGGGGCCGATATCGAGGCCGTCCGCTGCGAATTCCGGGGCAAGTATCCCTTCTGGGAATGTGACAACTTCACTATCCGCGACTGCATTTTCCGCGAGGGTGCCCGTTCGGCACTCTGGTACAGCCGGGGCTGCCGGATGTACGACACCCTGGTGGAGGCCCCCAAGATGTTCCGCCGCATAAGCGGGGTATATCTGGAGAACGTGCGTATGCCCAATGCCCTGGAAACCTTCTGGGACTGCGAAAACGTGGTCCTGAACAAAGTGGAGATCCTGAAGGCCGATTACCTCTTTATGCACGCCGACGGAGTGCGCATCAGGGACTACCGCCAGGAGGGCAACTACTCCTTCCAGTATGCCCGCAACGTGGAAATCCACAATGCCGATATCGAAAGCAAGGATTCCTTCTGGGAGAGCGAGGACTGCACCATCTACGACAGCCGCATCAACGGCGAATATCTTGGCTGGTACTCCCGCAACCTCCGCCTGGTGAACTGCATCATCGGCGGCACCCAGCCCCTGTGCTACTGCGAAAACCTCATCCTGGAGAACTGCCGCTTCGAACCTGACGCAGACCTCGCCTTCGAGTATTCCAGCGTAAAGGCCGATGTGCGCGGCCACATAGTCTCGGTGAAGAATCCTTCCACCGGAATCATAGAGGCCGACAGCATAGGAGAGATAATCATCGATTCCAACGTGAAGGAACCCGCCGACGCCCAGATATTTACACGCGAACAGCAATGAAAGACTTCGGTTTTGACATACCCGTAGACCGCCGGGGCACAGAAAGCGTCAAGTGGGACGAGTTCCCCGGCACCCTTCCCCTCTGGGTGGCCGATATGGACTTCCGCACGGCCCCTTCGGTGATGGAGGCCCTCAGGCGCCGCCTGGAGCACGGGGTCTTCGGCTACGAGCTGGTCCCGCAGGACTACTACGATTCCATATCGGCCTGGTTCTCCCGCAGGCACGGCTGGAAGGGCATAGCGAAGGAAAACATAGTCTACACTACCGGCGTGATAGCGGCCTACAGCGCCGC
>JAGCYC010000029.1 GCA_017961015.1 Bacteroidales bacterium
CTTCGGCCACATAGGCGACGACTACGAGTGGCACATCACCGAATGGAAAGGCCGTCCGGTTGCCATCCCCCTGCCGGTAATAGTGCGCGGAGAGGACGGATGGCACTGCTTCAGTTCCGAAAAGCTTAGCCACGGAGGACATTACGAGGGCTTTTATATCGACCCCGACAGCGGGAAAATCATAGAAGAAGCCACGGGCAAGCGCCCCCTTGACATATCCATCACCAAGAATGTGCTTTCCCTGATGATGAGCAGCCTGCTACTGCTTGTGGTAATACTGCTCACCGCCCGCTGGTACCGCCGCCACGACGTCCTCCAGGAGGCCCCGCGCGGCTTTACCGCAGCTATGGAAAGCCTGGTGATGTTCGTGCACGGGATGGCCCGCGAGAATATCGGCGAAAAGGATTACCGCCGCTATTCCCCCTACCTGTGTATGGCCTTCCTCTGGATACTCCTGAACAACTTCCTGGGGATTATGCCCTTCTTCCCGGGCGGGGCCAACCTTACCGGCAACATAGCCATTACTATGGTCCTGGCCCTGGCCACCTTCTTTACCGTGAACCTGACGGGTACTAAGCACTACTACAAGGAGATATTCGCCCCCGAAGTTCCCGGCTTCCTCAAGCCCATAATGCCCATAATTGAGGTGTTCAGCGCCCTGATGAAGCCGGTTTCCCTCACCATCCGTCTGTTCGCGAATATGCTTGCCGGCCATATAATGATACTGAGTATAGTGTGCGTAATCTTCATTATGGCCAAGTACGGCCCGCTGCTCACCGGATCGATGTCGGTGGTATCGGTGCTGTTCGGGGTGTTCCTGGATGCACTGGAGTGCCTTGTGGCCTTTATCCAGGCCTACGTTTTCACAATGCTCAGTTCCATTTATATCGGTATGGCAAGAGCAAGGGAATAAACTTTTAAAACCTTAATATTATGTTACTTTCAACCATCCTTCTCCAAGTTTCCGTGGGTGCCGCCCTCGGCAAGACGGGAGCTGCCGTCGGAGCTGCCGTAGCAGCCATCGCTGCAGCCTTCGGCATTGGTAAAATCGGCAAGTCCACCCAGGAGGCGATAGCCCGCCAGCCGGAAAGCGCCGGAAACCTGCGTTCTGCGATGATCGTCGCCGCCGGTATGATCGAAGGCGCCGCCCTCTTCGCCATCATCGTGTGCCTTCTGACCATCTTCTTCTAGTAGTATGAGTCTCATTACACCCGACGCCGGCCTTCTCTTCTGGATGGTCCTCATTTTCGGCATCGTGTTTTTCCTCCTTTGGAAGTTCGGCTTCCCCGTAATCACGGAAATGGTGGAGAAACGCAGTGCCCGGATAGACGAATCACTGCGTCAGGCTCGGGAGATCGAACAGAGAATGGCCGATTGGGAACGCCGCCAGGCCGAGGAGTTGGAAAAGACCCGCCGCGAGCAGGCCGCCATCCTCAAGGATGCAGCCGTCAAGGGAGAGAAACTCATTGCCGACGCCCGCGACAAGGCGGCTGCCGAAGCAGGAGAAATCCTTTCCAAGGCCCGCGAGGAGATAGCCGCCGAGAAGGAGAGCGCCCTGAGGGACGTCCGTCGCGAGGTGGCAGTCCTTTCTATGCAGGTTGCCGAAAAGGTACTCCGCCGCGAGCTTTCCGACGAAGGTGCCCAGCGCGAACTGATCGACCGTATGGTGGACGAAGTTTCCCAAGCCCGAAGTTAGAGTATGGACCGCAGTATTATCGTAACGCGTTATGCCCGCGCCCTGGTGAAATACGTCGGGGAGACTGGGCATGGCCCGCTGGTGAGCTCCGAGGCCGATCTTCTCGCGCGCACCCTTGACAGCGTGCCGGAGTTCCGCAAGGCCATCGGCTCCAAGGATGTACTGCCTTCATACGAAAAGAAAAAGCTTATTGCGGCGGTGTTCGAGGCGGGTATGTCCACAGAGATGGACCGCTTCGTGGACCTTCTCCTGAAAAACGGCCGGATAGAGCTCCTGAGGGACATTCTCCGCGACTTTTCCGACCTTTACTGGCGCAGCGTGGGAGTCCGCCAGGCCACGCTTGTAACGGCAGTTCCGGCCAGGGAACGGCTTCTGCAACGGCTCCGCGCAATAGTGCGCAGCCGCACTGGCGACGACCTCCGCATAAAGACCGAAACCGATCCGGACCTTATCGGCGGCTTTGTATTTGATATGGGCGACACCCTCCTGGACGCCAGCGTAAAGCGCCAGCTGGAGATAATCGGCTCCCAACTGGCAGTTAAAAACACAAGAATAATATAAATGGCTCAACAACTCAGACCGAGCGAAGTATCGGACATATTGCTGGAGCAGCTTAAGGATATAAGCGGCGAGCTCCGTTTCGAGCAGGTGGGCAAGGCCCTCCAGGTTTCCGACGGCGTAGTGCGCATCTATGGCCTGGAACAGGCCGAGGCCGGCGAACTGCTGGACTGCGGAAACGGGGTGATGGCAGTCGTGATGAATCTGGAAACCGACAACGTGGGCGCAGTGCTTATGGGACCCACCGACCTCATAAAGGAGGGAATGGTGGTGCGCCGCACCGGGCGTATAGCTTCCATCCCCGTCGGAGACGGGCTTGGAGGCAGGGTGATCGACCCGCTGGGCAATCCCCTGGACGGCCAGGGCCCCATCGAAGGTGAATTGCTGGATATGCCCCTCGAGCGCAAGGCGCCGGGAGTCATTTTCCGTCAGCCCGTAAGCGAGCCCCTGCAGACCGGAATCAAGGCCATAGACGCTATGATTCCCATCGGCCGTGGACAGAGGGAACTCATTATCGGCGACCGCCAGACCGGAAAAACCGCCATAGCGATTGATACCATAATAAACCAGCGCTCCTGCTACGAGGCCGGTGAGCCCGTGCACTGCATCTATGTAGCCGTGGGCCAGAAAGGAAGCACCGTGGCCTCCATCGTGCGTACCCTGCGCGAGCACGGGGCGATGGACTACACCACTGTGGTAGCCGCCACTGCGGCCGACCCCGCCGCCCTGCAGTACTACGCCCCCTTTGCCGGCGCGGCCATCGGCGAGTATTTCCGCGATACCGGCAGGCACGCCCTGGTAGTGTTCGACGACCTCTCCAAGCAGGCCGTGGCCTACCGCGAGGTCTCCCTTATCCTGAAGCGCCCTTCCGGCCGCGAGGCCTATCCCGGCGATATCTTCTACCTCCATTCCCGTCTTCTGGAGCGCGCCGCCCGCATCATTGACCAGCCCGAGGTGGCGGCTATGATGAACGACCTCCCGGAAGCCCTCAAGGGCAAGGTCAAGGGTGGAGGCTCGCTCACCGCACTGCCCATCATCGAGACTCAGGCGGGGGATGTATCGGCCTATATCCCTACCAACGTGATTTCCATCACCGACGGCCAGATTTACCTGGAACCGGGACTTTTCAACCAGGGTGTGAGGCCCGCTATCAACGTGGGTATCAGCGTGTCCAGGGTTGGCGGCAGCGCCCAGGTCAAGTCTATGAAAAAGGTGGCAGGCACCCTCAAGATAGACCAGGCCCAGTGGGCGGAGCTGGAGTCCTTCTCCAAATTCTCCTCAGACCTTGACAAGGTTACCGCAATGGCGCTGGACAAAGGCCGCAAGAACAGCCGCCTGCTCATCCAGCCCCAGTATTCACCCCTCCCCGTGGGCGAACAGGTAGCACTGCTCTACTGCGGCACCAATGCCCTTATGAAGGACCTTCCCCTGGAAAAGGTGGACGCTTTCCAGGCCGATTTCCTCGCACGCATCCGCCTGCACGGTGACGACGTGCTGAAGCCCCTCGCCGAAGGGAAACTGAGCCCCGAAATTGAGGAAATAATACGTAAAACCGCAGCCGAAGTCATTTCAGCGATAGATTAATGCCCTCACTCAAGGAAATAAAGGGAAGGATAGCCTCGGTCCGGAGTACTCTCAAGATTACTTCGGCTATGAAGCTGGTTTCATCGGCCAAACTGCGGAAGGCCCAGGAAGCCATTGCCCGTATGAGGCCCTATCAGCAGGAGCTCTCCGGGATGCTGGCTTCGCTTGGCGTCTCTCCAAAGGCCGATGCCTCCGCCGAAGGCTCCGCCCTCATCCTTGCAATTGCCTCCAACACCTCCCTCTGCGGTTCCTTCAACTCCAACGTCATATCGAAGGTGAGGGGAATGCTGGAGGAAATGCCCGGAAGCAGCGTCCTTGCCCTTGGCCGCAAGCTGGCCGATGCCTTCCGCTCCCTCCCGGCCCCCGAAGGGCTCAGCGGCGGCGCCCTGCCGGAACATCCCTCCTATGCCTTCGCCTCCGAGCTGGCCTCGGCGCTTATGGAGGCGCTGGAGCAGGGGCGCTTCGGCTCTGTAATCCTGGTATACAACCACGCAATTGCCACTGGTCACGAGAAAGTGGTGTCGGAACGGCTGCTGCCACTGAAGGCCGCCACTTCGGACGAAGGCCTTACCCCCGAGGAACGCTGGATACTGGAGCCCTCGAGGCAGGCCCTGCTAAAGGAGCTGCTTCCTAAAAGCGTTAAGATTCAATTGTTTGCAGCTATACTGGACAGCATCGCGGCCGAACATTCGGCCCGGATGGTGGCAATGCAGACAGCCTCCGACAATGCCGAGAAACTGCTTGCCGAGCTCAATCTCCAGTACAACAAGTCCCGTCAGGCAAAGATCACTTCCGAGATCCTTGACCTGGCATCGGCCTCTAGAGACAGTCAATAATTATTTCGTCCGTGATTTCTTCCGGCGAGGCTCCGTCGGTTTCCAGAACTATATGTGCTGCGGCCTGGTAAAGGGCTTCGCGCCGCTGTAGCAGCTGAGCTGCGTTTTCGGGATCCCAGAGCGGGCGTTCCGGATTGATAGGCCCCAGCCTTTCCAGGATTGTATCGGCGCTGGCCTTCAGATAGATGCAAAGGCTGTTCTCCAGAAGGAGCTTTGCCGCTTCTTCCGAAAGGGGAGTGCCGCCTCCCAGGGCCAGGACGGCCGTGTTTTCGCGATAGCGGCGCAGCGTACGCCTGAGGCAGTCCAGTTCACGTTTGCGAAAGCCGGCCTCGCCTTCGGTATCAAAAAGCCGGGACACGGTGGTCCCGGCTTCTTTTTCTATTATCGCGTCCAGATCCATAAAGGGGCAGCCGAGGCTTTCGGCGAGCAGCTTCCCAACGGTGGTCTTGCCGCTGCCCATAAATCCGCTGAGCGCAACAAGCATAGTCTAGATGGCTGCGAGATTGCGCTCGTTGTGGATATCCTTGCCCTCTGCGGTGTAAAGGTAATCAAGCAGCGAGGCGTAGTGCTCTTCCACCTTTCCGCGCACAATCTTCATCGTGGAGTTCATCATCTTGTTGGCGATGGTGAATTCCTGGTCGCAGATGCCTACGGCCGATGGCAGCCAGCGCTCGGGGAACACCCCGGCGTTCTTTCCGCCCTTCTTGTAGGAATCGACATCGGCCTGGATGAGGTCCAGCATATAGCGCTTGCCTTCCACCGATTCGGGATCCAGTCCCTTGGCCTTTGCGGCTTCGGCCAGGGCGGTCTTGTCGGGTACCACGAGGGCCACGCAGAAGGGCTTCTGGTCGTTGTGCAGCACGCAGGCGTTCACCCACTTGGAGCGTTCGGTGAGGTTGTCCTCGAAGCCTTCGGGGGAGTATTTCTCACCGTCGGATGATATCAGCAGGCTCTTGAATCGGCCCACCACATAGAGGAAGTCGGGATCTTCGGGGCAGATGTAGCCCATATCGCCGGTGTGCAGCCAGCCGTCCACGATGGTGTCGGCCGTAGCTTTGGGATTCTTCCAGTAGCCGGCCATCACGTTCTCTCCGCGGATTACTATCTCACCCCTCTGGCCGTGAGGCAGTTCCTTGCCTTCGGCATCCAGGATGACGCAGTCCATCGGCTTTACAATACGGCCGGAGGAACCGAAGCGGGCGTGTCCGGTAGAATTGGAGCAGATGATGGGCGTGGCCTCGGTAAGGCCGTAACCCTGGAACATAGGCATACCCACGGCGCAGAAGAAGCGCTGCAGCTCAATGTCCAGCAGGGCGCCGCCGCCTACGAAGAACTTCATACGGCCGCCGAAGCTTTCCCTTACCTGCTTGAACAGGATCTTGTCGAAGAGGTCCACCAGGGGCTTTCTCCAGAAGGTGAAGCCGGTGCCGCGGTTGTAGTATTCCTTGTTGTATTTGATGGCGTTGTTGAGGGCGAAGTTGAAGAGTTTCTCCACCTTGGGGCCCTTTTTCTTGATGCCGGATTCGATATTCTTCTTGAAGTTGCGGGCCAGGGCGGGAACCGAGAGCATCACGTGGGGACGCACCTCGGATATGGCGGTGGGCACGTTACGCAGCGTTGCCAGGGCGTTTTTGCCGATGGGAACGAAGGCGATGGAGCCGCCGTAGATCATCATAGTGTACATTCCGGCCACGTGGGCGAAGCAGTGGTCCAGGGGCAGGATGATGAGCATCACGTTGCCTTCCTCGATGGAAATCACGGAATTGCCCTGTTCCACGTTTGCAGTATAGTTGCGGTGGGTCAGGAGGATGCCCTTAGGGTCTGCCGTAGTACCCGAAGTGTAGGAAATGTTGGCGTAGTCGTCGGGGCCGATGCTCTTGTAGCGGGCCACGAATTCGTCCCTGTGGGCCTTGAGGAACTCGTCGCCCATAGCCTGGATCCGGGACATCCGTATTTCCTTGGGACCAAGTTCGCTGTAGTCGAAGGCGGTGTCGTCAAACACGATCACGTTTTCCACATTGGGGCATTCGTCCAGGATGGCGCGTATCTTGGGAAGGTGATTCCCGGATACCATTATCCATTTGCTGTCGGAGTGGTTTATGCGGAACACCAGGTCCTTGCCTTCGCCCAGGTTTACGCTCAGGGGAACGTCGGTGGCGCCGGCATACATTGCGCCAAGCTCGGCCAGGATCCACATTGCGCGGCTCTCGGAAAGCAGGGCTATCTTGTCACCCTTCTTCAGGCCCAGCGACATCAGTCCGGCGCCTATGCGGTAGGCCTGTTCGCGGGTCTGGCCCTGGGTGAGGGTGGTCCACTCTCCGTTAACCTTTTCGCGGAGATATACGTGGTTTTCGTACTTGTGCGAGTACTTCTCTACAAAGTCGATGATGGTAGGTCTTTCTGCCATAGTATTATTTTATTCTGTGGGGAACAGGCCGTAGAGCTGTGCGTCAATGCGGTCGGTGATGGTCTGGAAGTCTTCCGGCTTGTTCTCGAATTTGATGTTGTCTACGTCCACTATCAGGAGACGGGCTTTGTAGTCTTTGATCCAGTCTTCATAGCGTTGGTTCAGGCCCGTGATGTAGTCGATACGGATGGAGCGCTCGTATTCCCTGCCGCGTTTCTGGATCTGGGCGATCAGGTTGGGAATGCTGGAGCGCAGGTAAATAAGCAGGTCCGGCGGGTTCACCAGCGACATCATCAGGTCGAAGAGGTCGCTGTAGTTCTCGAAGTCCCTTGTGGACATAAGTCCCATTGCGTGGAGGTTGGGGGCAAAGATGCGGGCGTCCTCGTAGATGGTACGGTCCTGGATAATCACTTCCTTGTGCTTGGAAATCTCCACCACATCCTGGAAGCGCTTGTTCAGGAAGTAGATCTGCAGGTTGAAGGACCAGCGTTCCATATCCTCGTAGAAATCGGCCAGGTAGGGATTAAAATCTACCGATTCGAATTTGGGGGTCCAGCCGTAGTGGGCGGCGAGCATCTTGGTGAGGGTGGTCTTGCCACTTCCGATATTGCCGGCGATTGCTATATGCATAATTCTTAGGTTTATTCTTTCAAAGGTACTGATTTATTTGGAAATAACCCTGTTTTCGGGCCGATAAATTTCAGAACAGACCGTATAACTGGGCGTCCACCCGGTCGGTTATGGCCGAAAAATCTTCGGGCCGGTTCACGAAATCCAGTTCATCGGCCTCGATTATTATTAGCGGGGACTTATACTCCGCAATCCATTTCTCGTAGCGTTCGTTCAGGCCGGAGAGGTAGTCGATGGAGATGGTCTGTTCGTAGTCGCGGCCGCGTTTCTGGATCTGGGAAACCAGATGCTCCAGGCTGGATCGCAGGTAAATCATAAGGTCGGGTTCCTTCACTACCGACATCATTACGTTGTAGGTGTCCATATAGGTGTTGTAGTCCCTTTCGGTAAGGTTGCCCTGGGCATAGTTGTTGGCCACGAAAATATGCACGCCCTCCTGCAGGGTACGGTCCTGGATAATCACGTCCTTGGAACGGTTTATCTCCAGGACGTCGTGCAGCCTTACTTGCAGGAAATACATTTCCAGGGCGAAGGACCAGCGCTTGATGTCGGCGTAGTAGTCGGCCAGGTAGGGGTTGTAGCTCACCGATTCATACTTGGGCGTCCAGCCGTAATGCTGGGCCAGAAGCCTTGTAAGCGAGGTTTTCCCGCTGCCGATGTTTCCTGCTATACCTATGTGCATGGCCGTGTTGTCTGATATCCTTACAAAGTTGGCAAATCTTTCGTAAATTTGCAATCCAAAACGACATCGGATATGCTACATACCAGAATATTCTGCTTCAATCCTCTCCAGACCAACTGCGTGCTTCTTTGGGCCGATGGTTCCGACCGCTGCACCGTGGTGGATCCCGGAATGTCTTCGCCCGAGGGAACGGATCAGCTGAGCGCCTTTTTCACTTCTCATTCGCTCACCCCGGAGGCCATCATCCTCACCCACGGGCACTTCGACCACGTCTGGGGCGTAAAGAAACTGCTGGCCCTGTACGACATCCCCGTCTATCTGCATCCGGCCGACAAAGACATAATGAAGCAGATAACGGGCGGTTTCGCCGGAATGGAAGGTTTCAATTTCCTGAAGCACGAATTCCCGACGCTGCCCCTTGCCGATGGACAGGTGCTCGGGCTTTCCGGCTTTAGCCTGAAGGTCATCCATACTCCCGGCCATACCCCCGGAGGCGTATGCTTGTACAGCGCGGAGAATTCCCTCCTTCTTAGCGGCGACACCCTTTTTGCCGGCAGCATCGGCCGTACCGACCTCGCCGGCGGCGACTACGATGTCCTTATGCAATCCATTAAGGATAAGATACTTACGCTGCCCGGTGAGACCGACGTCATACCCGGTCACGGACAGCCCACCAGCATTGCCCGCGAGGCTATGTACAATCCCTTCCTGGAGCCCTTCAACCAGGCCGACGGGGATTCTCCCTCCGAAGGTATCCCCATCCACTTCGTATGATCCAGTGGTACAATTCTTTGGATTCCACCAATTCGGAAGCGCTCCGCCACCTTTGGGAAATTCCTTCGGGCACGGTGATCGCCGCGCGTGAGCAGACCGCCGGCCGCGGCCAGCGGGGGAACAGCTGGCTGTCGGCCCCCGGAGACAACCTCACCTTTTCTGTGGTGCTCAAGTTCGGCCAGGGATGCTGCGGCTCCCTTCCCGCCGCCGATGCCCACTGGCTCAATTACCTCGCTTCGCTTGCCGTGGCCCGTTTCCTTCAGGGGCGCGGTGCGGGCTGCAGTATCAAATGGCCCAACGACATCTATGTCGGGCGCCGGAAGATCTGCGGCATCCTTGTGGAAACGCGCCTGCACGCGGACTCCCTAGAGGCCGCGGTAATAGGTATCGGCATAAATATCAATCAGAAGGAGTTCCCCAGCCTTGCCAACGCCACGTCGCTGTTCAACTGCACCGGGAAAAAGTACGATACAGAGGAATGCCTCAAGGATTTTGTGGGCATCTTCGAGTCACTGCTGCCGTCGCTGTTTGATGCCGGGCGCCGCACAGCCCTGTTCTCGGCCTACTCGGCCCTGCTTTTCCAGAAGGGAGTAAGTGCCGGCTATCACGACTACCTTCGTGAAGAACAGTTCACCGGAGTAATAGAAGGCGTTGCCCCAGACGGCCGCCTGAGCATTCTTGACAGCGCTTCGGTGCGCCGCCTCTACCGCTTTAAAGAGGTCGGGTATATACTTTAATCTGCCAGATATACCTTCCCGTCGTTCGGAGTGGGGCCGGAATAACAGATCCTTATTTCGGCATCGGAGACGATGGTGATGTCGGCCTCAAGGGAAGAGAAGTCGGGGTCGAAAGAAAAATCATTGAGCTTGATGCTGTAATCGGAATAGCTGTACGTGCCTTGTCCCTGGCTGACCGGCCCGTCTATGCTAATATTCTGGATTCCGGGGATATTCCTCAATGAGATGAAAGACAGATAATAGCTGTCGGTCGCATTATCATAAGAGGCACTGATACTGACAAGAAGCTCCTTGTCGCTCCCGAAAAGATTCCAATTCGCTTTTCCAAGGCCTGCTCCGCTCAAATCGGCCTGTTCTCCTGATGCGATGGACGCAACTTGGGCGCCGTTCTTATAAACGCTGCCGCTCCCGGCTGCTTTTGTGGAAACACATCCCGACAATATTGCAAGCGACACGGCTGCCACAAGAGGTAGGGCCAAAAGAGTGTTAAGTCGTTTCATGTTAAAAATATTGGTTATAAATAATAATTTGTGCTAATTCAACATCAATACTCGAATAGTATTAGCTCGATTATTCTTTTTAATCAGGCGTTTCGGTGCAAATATAGTGATTTAGACACAAATAAGCAACAGTTAACATTGATGATTTCAAAGTCCTAATAAAAAGTGCTTGATTTTGTCGGGGATTAATCGGCTTTAGATAATGTCGTCGCGTTCGCGGATGTCTTTCAGGCGAAGCTGGACAGTGGAGGAACCCCTGTAGAAATTCTCCACTATGGAATAGCAGACGTCTATGGGATTCCCGGCCTTGATGTGGTCGAAATAAGGCGCCATATTGAAGCCGATGGCTGCGATCTGCCTGTAGGGCTGGCTCTCCTGCATCAGATCCAGCTTCAGGTGCACTCCGCCCGCACCTACCTTGCGGCCGTTGCCGGCGTCGTATACGTCTTCGGTGAGGAAAACCGGATTGCTGTTTCCCGGGCCGAAGGGTTGGAACTGCTTGAGGATACGGGTGAATTTAGGGGTAATCTGCGAGAAGTCCAGGCGGGCGTCTATCTCCACCACGGGAGTAAGTTCCTTGCGGGTGATATTGTCCTGCACAAAGGCATTCATTCTGGAGCAGAACTCTTCGAGATGGTCTTCCTTGAGGGTAAGTCCGGCAGCGTAAACGTGGCCTCCGAAGTTTTCCAGTAGGTCGGCACAGCTCTCTATGGAGGCATACAGGTCGAAGCCCTGTACGCTGCGGGCGCTTCCGGTCACGAAACCGTTGGACTTCGTAAGCACCACCGTAGGCTTGTAGAATGCCTCTAC
>JAGCYC010000030.1 GCA_017961015.1 Bacteroidales bacterium
CACGGGGTGGACAGGCATCCCCTGGACACCTTCCTGAGGGATTTCACCCTCAAGGACGGTTCCCTGCCGGTATTTGAAGTCAAGCGCCTGAAGAACCCCTGCAAGGCCGCCAGGTATGTGGAGCAGGCAAAGGCTTTCATCGGCCAGGAATATGACGTACACTTCCTCCCCGACAACGGTCGCATGTACTGCAGCGAGCTGGTACGGGAGAGTTACCGCGACGGCGAAAGCTTCCTGTTTGACACCAGGCCGATGAACTTCTGCAATGCGGCAGGCGAAATGCCCCTTTACTGGGAGCAGCTTTTCGCCCTGCTGGGACAGCCCGTGCCCCAGGGCGTTCCGGGGACCAATCCTCAGGATATGTCGGAGGCGCCCGTACTCAGGAGCGTTC
The DNA here is from genome assembly GCA_017961015.1 of Bacteroidales bacterium. GTDB lineage: Bacteria > Bacteroidota > Bacteroidia > Bacteroidales > UBA932 > Cryptobacteroides. The sequence goes on from JAGCYC010000030.1 coordinate 392, forward strand.
CCGTCACAATCCCATAATGCGGTTGGACACGTTCCAGTCCCTGTTTCCGTTTATCCTCAGGTAAACCCTGTTACCCTCTTCTTCCCAGCCCCAGGCAGTCCAGTCACCGTCGTTTCTGGAGCTGAAGGTCATGAGCCGGTTCCCTCCGTCCTGTGATGCCGCCGGACAGGCGAACTGGAGCGTAGGGACTCCCGATTCGGGCTTGTTCCGGAATATCATTATGCTCTGCAGGGCGTCCAGGTCCCAGTCTCCGTCGTAGCGCAGTCCCCTCTGGCCGCTCCTGAATGTCCCGGGGATAAAGTTTATGTCCAGCTCCACCCTTCTGGGTATGCCCCAGCGCACCCAGGTCTGGCCCAGCGCATGGTTGTGGTTCACCCTGAGGGCCTTGCTGAGCGCCATGCAGGACTCCTCTATCGAGCTCCAGTACGTCCCCTCCCTGTATCCTTTCACAAAGTCCAGCGGGATTCCTTCCATTCCCGTCCTCAGCAGAGTGGGGGAACCGTGGACGCTGTTGTAAAACTGCGAAGTCCCCGTTGCCACCTGCCACGAACCCGCCCAGGAAGGAAGATATGTCACCGCCCCGTACACCGTGCCGCTTATCTCCAGGTCGTATTCCAGCTGCATGGGGTTCCACATGAACATCCTCAGGTAGGACTTCCCGTCATGCTCGGTACTGGGAAGGCTTGGCGGCATGCTGTAGCCCCTGTAATAGAAGATTACCTGGCAGCGCTCCTGCAGGAGGTAGCACTTTATTCCTGCGCTCAGCAGTCCGTCCTCGGAGGTAAGGGAAATCTGCACCGGAGCCGTGTCTTCCTCCAGTGACGAGGGCCCGTAAAAGAAGGAATAGCCGCCCGCATCGCCTGGGGCAGGGACCGTGGTCGGGAGAAGCAGCCTTTTGGGCCGTATCTGTACAAGGTCGTGCATGCTGTCGTAGGGTACGATGGTAAAGTCCAGCAGGTCGCGGGGATCGTCGGAGCTTATCCGGTAGCGGATGCCCGGGTTGGAGCGGTACACGAAAAGGTTCTGTACGAAACCCGAGGCCAGATAGAAGGGCTGGGAAGCGGTGACACCCGAAGGCGAGAGCACCCCGGCATCTTCGCCGGGATACTGGAATTCCACCCGTCCGGTAAGCTGGGCCGCGCCGGGCTCTATCCTCCAGGTTTCGCTCTCTACCAGCCTGTTCACGAAATGCTGGTCCAGAAGCGTATAACTGGAACGCCTCACATTGAAATCGGAGGCCGATGTCCCCAGATAGCAGCGGTAAATCACGTTTTCGTAAAGGGCCGACGGAGTCTGCACCCGGGCGCTTATCTCCAGGTAGGTGGCAAGGTCGCTGTCGCAGCTCATTGCCGAGGGCACTTTCCGCTTCCAATCGCCATTCCCCGGGATAAGCTCCCCTCTCATATTCTCCAGCATATACAGGACCAGGGTTTCGCCCCGGTTGAGCGCCTCCATATCGGCCGATCCCAGGCTGGCGCCGTCGGCCCCGTCTATTACAGCCGAGGCCTTGCTCCCTGACGAAAAAGGGCGGACATCCCTTGCGGCCTGACGTATGTTTACCCCGGTAAATTCAATCTCGGTGCCCTCAAGGCCGGCTTTTGATGCTTTTACCATCAGGGTGTGCACCAGGCGTTTTACAGGGAAGCGTCCGCCCGAATCTTCGTCGAAGCCCTCGATTATCCCGGCCATCGGAAAACCGTACGAGGCTATGGTAGAGCGGTAACTGTCGGCCCCGCCGTAATCTATGTCCAGGACCTCGGCAAGGGAGCTTTCCCTCGTGGAGGCAGATATGGGCCTGGGGCCGACGTTCACCAGAATGTAAAGGTTGAATGGGCCTTCCGAACTCAGCGGGACTATGAAGTCGGCCGCCGATTCGAAATAGCGCTGTTCCACCAGCTTACCGCCGCTGAAAAGATAATAGTTGGCGTTGCTTATCCTGGTGAGGGCCTCCTCGTCCACTGAAGAACGGAGCTCCATATCCAGGGGTTCGCAGCACAGTTCCAGCTTTACCAGCTGGGCGGGTGTTTGCTGCACAGGCAGCTGCGGCGCCTCCTTCCGGCACGACAGAGCAAGCAGCATGGTCAATAATAACAATTTGTGTTTCATATACTTAATATTCTATGGTTCCGCCTCCGCCGTCCTCGGGGTCCTCCGGCAGTATGGCTGTACGGCCAAGTTGCGAAAGCGTGAGTGTTTTTTGCACCCCGGCAGGAAGGGAGAAAATAATATGGCCGATTCGCGGCGCATCGCTGTAATTGGCGCTGTTCCACCAGAGCCTGAGACTCAGCGGGCCGTCCCTTTCTAAACGCAGCTCGGGATTATCGGCCCCGATTCCTATGAGTTCCCCGGGCCCGGAGAGATTGCTTTGGAGGGTGACGCTCCTTGCCGCGCTTTCCCCGTACTCGCTATGGTACCACTGGAGGGCCGCCGGGTGTATTTCCAGCGACGGGGGAATGAACTGCACCTCGATTGCGCTGCTTTTGATGCGGTCGAAGCTGAAGGCCTCCAGCCTGATGCTCCGGCCTATACATGAAGGGCTGTCAGGCGCCCGGATAGCAAGCCCGGCAGCCGCCTCCTGCCAGATTATGCCCCCGCCGGTCTCTCCCGAACGCACGCCGATGGGCAGTTCCTCGCCGCCTATGCCCAGATTCCAGCCGAAAGGATAGCTGTAGCAGCTGTCCCTGACGGAGAAAAGCGCCGTTCCGTCACGGGAGAATTCCACGCTGTAAAGGGCCGAATCCCCGGCAGGAAGCTGCCCGGGGCCGGTGAGGGAGATGCTGCGGCGGTCGGTCCAGTTGTCGCTGCGACGCACCTTCCAGCAGCCTTCGAGGAAGAGATTCTGCCAGCTGAGCTCCAACGACACGCTGTAATGGCTGCCGCCTCGAACGCTGAAATCGGAGACGTTGTCGGCCCCAAGGTAAAAACGGTAGCCGATGCCGCCTGAGACCCCGTCGGAGCCCTGTTTCCGGGCATCCAGCTGCAGATAAGTACAAAGTGAAGCCCTGCCCTCCCCTATTGATTCCGGGACCTTGAGGGAAGGAGAGCCGTTGGAAGGCAGAAGGGTCCCCTGGACGTTTTCAGGAACATAAACCACCCAGGCCGATGCCCCCGGCGTCGCCTCGTCGGGAACGGCAATATCGGCCTCTGAAAGGGCCCTGGAGCCACCGTCCATAAAAGGGTAGAGCCTTTTCGCCGCCTGCCTTACCCTGAGTTCCGGGGCACCCAGCACCTGGGTTCCGCTCCCTCCGGAAAGGGCCCCCGCATCCACTGAAAGGCTGATCTTTGCCATCAGGCGCCTCAGGGGCACATCTATCCGGTTCTCGCTGCCCCGGATACTGCAGCTGCCGCACATCGGCATAACGGAAAGGTCCCGGATTTCGCAGCCCCAGAGTTCGAGGCCGGATTCCAGGGCGGGAAGAGTTCCGCTCACGTTGCCCAGATTCGCTATGGCATAAACGCGCGCAGGCCTTCCGGAGAGGATTTTCATCTGCATGGCCGCCCCGGCGGTGTACGAGGCCTGAAGCAGCTTGCCGTCCATACCATAGACGGCAAAGCACACTTCGTTCACGGCGCTTTCAAAAGCCGGCAGGGAGCGGGAGCCCCCGTCGGGATGAATGGCCACAAGGCTGATTGAATCTGCGGGGCTTTCCCGCATGCAGGCTGCTGCAAATAGAAGGACAGGCAGCCAGAGTTTTAAGGCAAATCGCTTCATTCCTGTCTGTTTTTCTGCTGCAAGATTAGCTTATTGCCGCCACAAAGGCATTGCAAAACAGAAAAACTTTCAGAAATGTTTTTTAAGATTGCCAATAAAAAACAAAAAAACCGGGGTTTAAAGCCCCAGTTTCTTGAAGAAATCGTTTCCCTTGTCATCCACCAGGATGAAGGCCGGGAAATCTTCCACCGTGATTTTCCAGATGGCTTCCATTCCCAGTTCAGGGTATTCCACGCATTCGATGCTGCGGATACTGCTCTGGGAAAGCACCGCGGCCACGCCGCCTATGGTACCCAGGTAGAAGCCTCCGTGCTTTTGGCAGGCGTCGGTAACCACTTTGGAGCGGTTGCCCTTGGCTATCATCACCAGGGAAGCGCCGTGGTCCTGGAATTCGTCCACATAGGGGTCCATGCGGTTGGCCGTGGTGGGGCCCATTGAGCCGCAGGGGTAGCCTTCCGGAGTCTTGGCCGGACCGGCATAGAGGATGGGATGGTCCTTGAAGTAGGCGGGCATCGGCTCTCCTGCATCCAGGCGGGCCTTGAGCTTTGCGTGGGCTATGTCGCGGGCCACGATAATGGTACCCTTGAGGTTCACGCGGGTTCCCACCCCGTATTTGGTAAGGCAGGCACGGACTGCGTCAATACCTTTGTCCAGGTCTATCTCTATGCCCTTGGGGCCTTCGCCGGGACGGCGGAACTCTTCGGGAATGAGCTCCGAGGGGTTGGTGTCCATCTTTTCAATCCAGACGCCGTCGGCATTGATCTTACTCTTGATGTTGCGGTCTGCGCTGCAGCTTACTCCCATACCGATGGGGCAGGATGCACCGTGGCGGGGCAGGCGCACCACGCGGATGTCGTGGGCCATATACTTGCCGCCGAACTGGGCGCCCAGGCCTATCTTCTGGGCCTCCTTCAGAAGCTTTTCCTCCAAGTCCAAATCGCGGAAGGCACGGCCGGTTTCGTCACCGGTGGTGGGCAGGCCGTCGTAGAACTTGATGCTCGCGAGTTTTACAGTGAGGAGGTTCTTCTCGGCCGATGTGCCGCCTATCACGAAGGCGATATGGTAGGGAGGGCAGGCGGCCGTACCCAGCGAACGCATCTTCTCCACCAGGAAGGGGATCAGGGTGCCTTCGTTCTGGATGGTGGC
>JAGCYC010000031.1 GCA_017961015.1 Bacteroidales bacterium
AAAGGACCTGAGCGCCAATATCAATATCGGCAGCCCTACCCGCCAGTATCAGGCGATGTACGGTACCGATGCCCGTATCCAGCTCAACGATTCCTTCAAGACAGTGGCCGACATCCGTGACTTCATCGCTTCCGAGCGTGATGCGATGTCCGAGGCCGAACGGTCCCTTATGACCGTAAACCTCAGGGTAGATGAAGATGTCCGTATGGGTATCGTTTCCGATGTGAAACAGGAGCTGCGCCGCTGCTCCGCCCTGAAGATAATGTACTCCGCGCGCAAGCCCGGCAAATAGTACATTGTCACATTTGAATGAGGAAGCCGCTTGAAAGAGCGGCTTCTTTTTTTTGCTCAGGATTATTCCTGGTAGAAGCAGCGGTAGAAGTTGTAAGTGTCCAGGACGTTGTTTACGTAGGCGATGGTCTGCTTGCCCTTGAAGCCCGGGACTTCGGGAATTACGGAGGCTACGGAGTCCCATCGGCCCGTATCAACTCCCAGCTCGCGGGCTTTCTGGATGGTGGTCAGGATACGTCCTTCTCCGGCATTGTAGGCGGCAAGGGTGAATTTCAGGCACTCTACCGAATCGGCCGCAAATGGGCCGAAGAGCTGGCGGAGACGTCCCAGATAGTTTGTCCCTATCTCCAGGTTCACCGAGGGGATGAGCAGGGTATCGGCCGTGTATTTGCGGCTGCGTATCTGCATCAGGCCCACTGCGCCTTTGCTGGAGTTGGCCTCGTTATGGAAACGGGATTCGTTGTAAATAATGGCAGACAGCAGTCTCCAGTCCCAGCCCAGCGTGGCTGCGCAGCGTTTTACGGCACTGTCGTACTGGCTTATGCCTTCCAGGTTCACGCTCTTGCCCTTATGGAAATCCCGCTGCATCCGCTTGAACTGCTGTTCCGAGGAAAGGGAGGCTATCCAGCGGTTGATCATAAGGAGGGCGTGGGATTCGGTTTTCCGGAGCACCCACACCGTGCCGTTGGGGAATGGGATGGAGCTTGCCAGGCCGCCCGGCAGGGAGTCGGGAGCCTCGCGGAAGACCAGCAGATCGGCCTGTCCGCCAATGAGCGAATCCAGGGGTGAGGGGATTGAATCCAAGGGCTGGACAAGCTTGGAACCGAGGGTATGGTCTTCGCAGAATTTCTGGACCAGGGCAACCTCAAGGGCCGATGAAGGGACGTAGCAGCACAGGTCTTCGACCGGCCTGACCGGCTTAACCCGCAGCTGGCGGCCAAGGCTGCAGATGGCAAGCAGGACCGCGCAGAGAATGATATAGCGCTCCCACTGTTTCATTACATTCCGCCGCCAAAGTTACCGAGGGCTCCCTTGAGCGAGCTCATACCGCCGCCTTCGCCTCCGCCAAGTCCTGAACTTGCGCGGGCCGACATAGTCTTGGTATTGCCCAGACGGGGATAGAAGGGCCAGCTTATACCCACTTTCACCACCCTCTGGGGCAGGATGAAGTGGTGGGCCGAGAAGTAGTCGTGCCTTTCCATCGGCCAGCCGTTACCGGCATTCTCCAGCTTGATGAACAGGCAGCACTGTTTCCACTGCATATTCACGAAGGCATCTATCACAGGGCAGTTTCCGTACTGCTCCACCCTCTGGTTCACGAAGGTTCCGCTTACGGGGTTGAAACCGGGTGCATACCAGGCCGTATTGTAGCGGACGTTCGCTCCCAGCTGCATAACCATAGTCTTGGGATCCACTATGTTGAACTGGAGGAACCAGCGCAGGTTGAGGGCGAGCATCGGCAGAGGCACTACGTCCTGGTTGGAACTTATCTGGAACAGTCCGCGGTTCTCCAGGTGGAGGGGACCGAAGACGAAGTCCTTTCTGAGGAAGGCCGACAGAACGTTCACGGGAGTGGCCTCCTGACAGGCTATGCCGTTTCCGTTGTAGTAGATTCCGCCCGAGAGCAGGCCGTAGCCTACCGAAGCCTGCAGCCTCCACCGGGGAATGTCCAGTTCACCGAAGAACTTGGTGCTGGATATCTTCGAGAAGTCGTTTTCCCAGGCGTAGTGGTTGGAATAGAAGTGCTGGACAAAGTAGTCAGGAGTGCGCAGCGAAGTTTCGGCGTGGGCCTTTATGCTTATTGGACTGTTCGGATGCCGCCTGAAGGGGTAGAGATTAATCTGGGCATTGGCTTCCAGCAGCAGGTCGTTCTGCTCCTTTCCGGCGAAGGTATAGAGTCCGGTGGCGTCCCAGCCGAAGTATTTGCTTATCCGTCCCTCGGCCCCTGCATAGGCGTAGATGGAATTCCAAAGGTCGTTGGAGGGCTTCCGGAGTACGTCCGAGGGCCGATACATATAGAAGGACTGCAGCCTGTCGCCGATACCGGCCTCTATCTTGGAGACCACCGCATCTTCGCGCCAGGGCTGCAGGCGCAGGAAAATCCGGTTCTCCAGCTTCATATTCCTCAGGGAGTCGACGCTCTTGGTGGGGTTTATGTTGAAGACATCGTTATAGAAGGCCGACAGGTCCGTGGACGTGTTGTCCATATACTTCTTGGAATAGACCGTGTATTCGTGCGAGGAGCCGATGAAGCCGGTGGTTATATCCGTATTCAGGCTGTCGGAGGGCGACCAGAGGCTGTCGCCGCGGTGTTTGAGACGGTCTATGAAGCTGAAGGGGATGCGGTAGCTCTGGTCCAGGAAGACGGTGGTCTTTTTGTAGTTGTTGGAGGCTGCGGCAAGGTTTACGTCTATTTCCCTGGCGTCCACGGTGGTATCCCTGATCCACATATTGTCCACGATACCGCCGCTTTCCTGACGGTTAATCTTGTTGTGGATAAAGCCTGCGTGGGCAAGGTAGCGGCGCCCGACGTAGTTTCCGGCCACGAAGTAGGTCTTGTTGTCGGCCTTGTCGTTCTTGAGTGTTCCGGCGCCTCCGTAGCGCTTCATCTCCAGGGCTATGTTCAGCGAAGGCAGGATGTTCTGGGTGGTGAACACCCTGAAGGCATCGGCCGACTGTGTGCTGCTGGTCAGGAGGTTTCCGTAGTACTCCAGCTCCGTGTAGGGAGTCTTGGTGTTGAACATCGGAAGCGTCCCGGGAGAGTAGGTCCATAGCTCGTAGGGCTGGTAGAAGGAGTTGCCGGCCTCGGGCTTCCTTAGGAAGTAGTTATAGGTCTGGACGGCCGATCCGGTCATTCCCAGCCAGGCGGCGCCCACGTCGTCGCGGTAGAAGGAATAGTCGTAGAAGTGATAGTTGGCCGTGGTGTCCCATTCGAATACTTCCACCTTGTTGTTGAGTGGCTTGTGATGCCAGCTTACCACGCGTTTGAAGTAAAGCGAGTCGGGAAGGAAGGCTGTTTCCAGGATTCTGGGCGTATTGCGGAGGATGCTGTCCTTGACGTGCTTGATGCTGTCTTTGCGGTGGAAGATGGAGTCCTGCCGATGCATTATTGCAGGAAGCTTCTGCTCGTAGTCGTAGCGCTTGCGCTCGGCCTTGGAAAGTCCCGCATACCATTTTTCGAAGTGCTCACGGGCCACGGCCGAGGAATCGGCAAGGTAGAGGGAATCAATCCTGGGCCAGAGGAGCGAGTCTCCGCCGGCCTTCAGGGAATCCACTACCAGGCGATGCGTAAACGAGTCTTTTACAGCTACATACCACTTGTACAGGAAGGGGTCGGAAAGGGCCAGGGAATCCGGCACCCTCATAGTGTCGCGGGCGAAGATCCTGGGAGCGGTATCCTTTGGAGACTCTTCACCGAAGAAGAAATCCTCCTCGGAAAGGCTGTCAATGGCCTCCTTCAGGCCGATGCTGTCCTTCCTTACGGCGCTGCTGTCTTTGGCTGCGCTGCTGCTGTCGGCAACGCTGGGGCGAAGCCCGGCGGTATCGGCCGGCTGGAAATAGCTGTGCAGCCTTACGGCGCGGGATGCTTCCACCCCTGCCGTCTGGGCTGCCACCGCTCCTGCAATCGCAAGGGGCAGAAGTATTTCCGAGCGCAGTCTGGACATTTATTTCAGCAGTTCGTGTGAGGCTGTCATCTGACGGGGATCCAGGGCTTCGTCAAGCTTCTCCTTGGACATAAGGCCCTTCTCCAGGACAAGGTCGTATACGCTGCGTCCGGTGCTGAGGGCTTCCTTGGCAACTTTGCTGGAGGCCTTGTAGCCGATATAAGGATTGAGGGCGGTAACGATTCCGATGGAATGCTTTACCATCTCGTAGCAGTGATCGGCATTCACGGTAATGCCCTCTATGCACTTGGTGCGCAGGGTTTCCATAGCGTTGCGCAGCCAGGTGATGCTCTCCAGGATGGATTCGGCGATAACCGGCTCCATCACGTTGAGCTGCAGCTGGCCGGCCTCGGCGGCGATGGTTACGGTAGTGTCGTTGCCGATAACCTTGAAGCATACCTGGTTGGTAACCTCGGGGATTACGGGGTTAACCTTTCCGGGCATTATGGACGATCCGGGAGCCATTGCAGGGAGATTTATCTCGTGGAGGCCGCAGCGGGGACCGGAGGCCATAAGGCGAAGGTCGTTGCATATCTTGGAAAGCTTCACGGCCAGGCGCTTGAGGGCGGCAGAATAGCTTACGTATGCTCCTGTATCGGGGGTGGCCTCTACCAGGTCGGGGGCTTTTTCGAAGCTGTCGCCGGTGAACTCGCTCAGCATACGGGTGCAAAGCTCGGCAAAGCCGGGGACGGCGTTAAGTCCCGTGCCGATGGCCGTTCCGCCCATATTGATTTCCTTCAGGAGGACGGCGTTGCGCTGGAGGTTGGCAAGCTCTTCCTTAAGGTTGTTGGCAAAGGCGTTGAACTCCTGGCCGGAGGTCATAGGAACGGCATCCTGCAGCTGTGTGCGGCCCATCTTGATAACATCCTTGAACTCTTCGCCCTTGGCCTGGAATGCGGCGATGAGGCGCTCGAGCTCGGCTACCAGGATGCGGTTCATCCTTACGAAGGTGTAACGGAAGGCCGTGGGATAGGCGTCATTGGTGGACTGGGCGCAGTTCACGTGGTCGTTGGGAGAGCAGTACTGGTATTCGCCCTTGCGGTGCCCCATAAGTTCCAGGGCGCGGTTGGCTATTACCTCGTTGGCGTTCATATTCACCGAGGTTCCGGCTCCGCCCTGCATCATATCCACGGGGAACTGGTCGTGAAGTTTGCCGTCCACAAGCTCGCGGCAGGCGGCTATGATGGCATCGGCAATCTTGGGGTCCAGCACGCCCAGCTGGGCGTTGGCGCTGGCCGCAGCCATCTTTACGTAGGCTATTGCCACTATATATTCGGGGTAGTCGCACATCCTGGTGGTGGATATGCGGTAGTTGTTCAGTGCACGCTGGGTCTGTACGCCGTAGTAGGCGTCGGCGGGAACCTGAAGTTCACCGATAAGGTCACTTTCTATTCTGTATTCAGACATATCTGTAGTATTATAATCCTACAAAGATAACCATTTATTCCGAAAAATAAGTGATGGCGCCGTCCGGACTGCTTTTTCCCTGCCAAAAGACTTGCGAAGGTCGCGGGGATTGGTTATTTTTGTATGAATGTAAACAAACTGTATCAAAAATGCCTGATTCTAAGATTATAATCATAGTTTGATACAGTTCGCTTAAAAGACAATTGATATGAGAAAACTTATTTTTGCCCTTTTGGCCCTTGCGCTGCTGATGGCCTGCACGCCGGAGAATCCGTCCCCTGTTCCTCAGGCTGTCGATATGGGGACCGTGGTAAACGGAAAGAATGTCAAATGGGCCACTTTTAACTTAGGGGCATCAAAGCCGGAAGAATATGGCGATTACTATGCCTGGGGCGAGAC
>JAGCYC010000032.1 GCA_017961015.1 Bacteroidales bacterium
CCGCCGGGCCGAAAAATCACGCGCCGGGGGCAAAAACGGCCTCCAGCGCCCCCGCCGGACCGAAAATACACGCGCCGGGGGCAAAAACGGCCTCCAGCGCCCCCGCCAGGCCAGAAATGCGCAGCAAGTGTGGGAAAAGTGCCGACACCTGCGGCGGACTCCCTGTCCCGGTGTGCAGATTATCGCTCGCTTGCATTTGTATTGCCACGTTGTCAGCTGGAGTGCTGTAGAATGGCGTTTTGCCGTCAACGCGGCAAATGATTTGGTTCTTTCAAGATGCCGTCGGTTGTTGTTAAGTACGTGACTGAAAATGGGAAACGCCTTCGTCTTGTAAAGCTAAAAATAAAGATGTATCTTTGAATGTTTTTAATCACAGCCCTATGAAAACAGTCGTTAAAGCCATTTTGATGGCGCTAGCTGTACTTGCTATTGCTTCATCCTGCAAAAAGGATCAGGATCCGGCGAAGTATTCTTTCATAGGCTGCATTATTGATGGCGAATTGTACACTAATGAAGGAGATGATGCTTGTCTGGTAAATTTATCTTCAAAAGACAAAGATGGCTATCATTCTGTAGATAGTTATTCATTGCTCACCGGCAATTCATTTTTTGAAAGACCCAAATATTACTGCGTAAGTGTAGACAATCATAATCCTCTACATCCCCGAAAATATGAGATACCATTTGGGATTCACTGGAAGGGTTCCAATTACGTTTATGGACAAGAAGAGATCCCACTTACTACAAGGAGTGACTATTCGCATCGGGAAACTTATGGTCCCCCACAAAACTTTGCATATATTTGTATTGACTCTTTCAGCGAACCTGTTTCAGGATACATCATTATCGACAGCATTGAGTATGAGCCTCTGAGGATTAAAGCTCGTTTCGAAGTAGAAGCCTCGGATGACGAGGGTAACACCATCTCCGTCAAGAGCGGAGTAATTAATGGCATAAGCGTCTATTAAGGCCACACCGCTGCGACTTGTGTTTTGCTGTATGAATCGCAGGCGAATAGTGTGCGGAGGTTGCCAGGCGGGTAGGGATTGGGGCTTCGGCCGGCGTGGCCACCCTCGGCCGCGTTAGAGGGAGGGGCCCACGAGCGAAGCGAAGTGGGAGGGATAGCCCCGAAGGGGCGTACCGGGCCGAAGCCCCAATCCCTTCCGCCGGGTGGGAGAAGGTTTCGCCGACCAGTGATGCCCCCGGCCGCAAAGGCGCTTTAACCGAAAAAGCGGGAAATCCAGGCGGAATCCACGCAGGCAAAACCCTCGTCGGGGCGCACGGAGGGATTGCGGGAAAGGATGGCCCGGGCGTCTTCGTACACATTGAAGCCCACCGTGACCAACTTCATCTGCCCCTGGGAAGCGAAGGCCAGAACAAGATTGTTGTCGGGCCCTTCCATCCTCAGGAAGCGGAGCCTGATATCGGCCATAGAAGGGTCTTTTTCCGAAAGCTCCTCACGGGTAACCCACTTGCACATCTCCATCACCGTATCCTCCAGCCCGGCATCGGAAAGGTTCAGCTTTTCCACCAGGTCGCCGCTTTCGCGCACCAGGCGTAGGGTATAGCCTTCCAGCTGCTTCACGGCGTCCTCTACCTGTGAGGGCGGCAGCTGCGTTCCGGGAAGGAGCCAGATCATCAGGCGCGCCTCAGGGTCGTGATAAAGGGTTTCGTAGCGGAGCAGATTGCGGGTTCCACAGTAGGGGCACTCCCATACGAAGAGGGAACCGTCCTTGACCCTTTGCTTGAGCTCCGGGTCAAGGGCGGTATTAATGCGCGGATATACAGTTACTTCCGCGCTCTGGTGGCAATGGCTACAGCTTGCGTGCGCCATCGCTTATCACTACATTGTACACCTTGGGGGCGTGGCCGAAACGGGCGGTGAACTGCTCCACGGCTGCATTTACGAAGGCATCGTAAAGGGAATCCTTCACCAGGTTGATGGTGCAGCCGCCGAAGCCGCCGCCCATCACGCGCGAGCCGGTGACATCCATCTTGCGGGCCAGCTTGTTAAGGAAGTCCAGCTCCTCGCAGGACACCTCGTACAGGCGGCTCAGGCCAAAGTGGGTCTGATACATCATTTCGCCCACAGTCTCGTAGTCGTCCCTCTCAAGGGCGTCGCACACATCCAGAACCCTCTGGACCTCGCCGATCACGTATTCGGCCCTGAGGAAGTCCTCCTCGGGAATCTGGTCGCGGACCTCGTCCAGCCACAGGCGCTTGGCGTCCGAGAGGAATTCCACCTCGGGGTGGTTCTTGCGTATGGCGGCAGCGGCGTTTTCGCAGGAGGCGCGGCGCTTGTTGTAGGCGCTGGAAGCCAGCTCGTGCTTTACGCAGGAGTCAATCAGAACCAGTTTGTAACCCTTGGGGTTGAAAGGGAAATACTTGTATTCCAGGGTTTTGCAGTTAAGGCGGATGAGCGAGCCGGCCTTGCCGAAGATGGAGGCGAACTGGTCCATTATGCCGCACTTTACGCCGCAGTAGTTGTGCTCGGTGCTCTGTCCTATGCGGGCGAGCTCGAACTTATCGATCTTGCCCTCGTTAAAAATCTCGTTCAGGGCAAAGGCGAAGGTGCTCTCAAGGGCTGCCGATGAGCTGAGTCCCGCGCCAAGGGGAACGTCGCCTGCGAATACTGCGTTGAAGCCGCCTACCTTGCCGCCGCGCTTGATGATTTCGCGGCCCACGCCGAAGATATAGCGGGCCCAGGCCTGCTCGGGGATGCTTTCCTCCACCAGATGGAACTGGACGAATTCGTCCATATCTAAGGAGAAGACCTTCACCAGGTCCGTGCCGTTGGGCTCGATGGCCGCCATTATGCCGCAGTCGATGGCTCCGGGGAATACATAACCGCCGTTGTAGTCGGTGTGCTCGCCAATCAGGTTAATACGGCCGGCCGATGCGTACAGGGTGCCTTCGGCTCCGAACAGGGTCTTGAACTTTTCCTGGATTCTCTTTTTCATATTGTTTACAGATTTAGTGTTGTCAGTCCTACAAAGATAGTAATAAATGCCGAAATCAGAGCGCCTCAAACAGCTTTTCAACGGGCGCATCCTTAAGCAGCACACGCTTGTCGGCATCCAGCAGGTACAGCGAAGGGATGCCCCTCACGTTGTACAGGAGGTTATCCCGGATAAGGAAGCCGTGGTCGTAGCCGCAGATCCAGGAAGAGGGAAAGGCCGATACCTTCGCCTTCCACTCGTCCACCTCCCGGTCGATGAACACGTCCACCACGGCGAGGGCGCCGCTCCGGACCATTTCGCGGAGATCGGGATCGGCCTCAAGGGCCTCGGTGATCTCCCGGCAGGCCTGGCAGTCGGGATTGCCGAAGATAAGCAGCGTCCTCGGGGCCTTGATCCCGTGCAGGGTACGTATCTTTCCGGCGGTGTCGGTGAAGGGGAAATCGGCCGCAATGCTGCCTACGGCATTCTTGGCGCACTGTTCGGCCTCGAAGCCAAGGCTTATCCTGGCAAGGGGATCGGTGAGAGGGCTGTTGGAAAGCGGAGTGACGAAGGCTCCGTAAAGGTCCTCGTCCCTCACCGGGGAATTAGGGTCGTACAGGTATTTGCGGACCAGGGCGGCCATTCCGTCCATAAGGGGCCTGTCGCCCAGGGCCTCGGCCTTGGAAAAGAGGCGCGAAACCCCTTCTGCGGCCGTTTTGCGCGGGGCCATTTCGGCAAGTGTGACAAAGGTGCCCAGCTGCGATTCCACCTCCTCGGGATCAACCCCGTTAAGCAGCAGCGTATCCTTCGAAACCAGGCTGGAAAGGAAGTTGTCCCAGAAATGGAGCACCGAAAACTCCAGCCTCTGGTCGGGATCGCTTATCATTGCCGGAATCTCCACCGAGGGGAAGGCCCGGGCCTGTGAAGGCTTTGGGGCGGGAGTCCTGCCGCGACCGCCGCAGGAGAAAAGGATAAGGACCGCCAAAATGTAAAAATACTTGCGCATAGGCCGATAGTTTAGGCAAAAATACATAAAAATCAGTAAATTTGTCCCCGATGAGACGCTTTTGGGCCATAGTTTTATTCACCCTGCTGGCAGCCTTGCCTGCGGGGGCCCAGTTCTATCTGGACGGTTCCGATCCAGGCCGGCTTCGCTGGAATCAGATACAGACGCCTCATTACAAGGTGATTTATCCACGCGGGGCCGATTCCCTGGCCCTCGTGTACGGAACCCTGCTGGAGCAGTTCCGCGTGCCTTCCGGCCGCAGCCTGGGCCTTACCCCCGGCGGCAGAAGGCCCTTCCCCGTGGTGCTCCACACTATGAACGGTTATTCCAACGGTTCCGTGTCCTGGGCGCCCTCCCGTATGAGCCTTTACACAGTTCCCAACTACGCCGGAGCAAATCCGGTTTCCTGGGAACTGGACCTTATTTCACACGAGCCCAGGCATCAGGCGCAGCTCCAGCTTAGCCACCGCGGCTGGATGAATCCCTTCCGCTATATCTTCGGCGAAGGCGCCTCTCCGGTCTTTTTTATGTTCTACCTCGAGAAGGCCCTTGCCGAGGGTGACGCCGTCGCGGCCGAAACCGGCTTCGGCCTGGGCACTCGCGCCCGCACGGCCGATTTCCTGGACTACTACCGCTTTGCCTTCTCCAAGGGCGACTGGCGCAGCTATGAACGCTGGCGCTACGGCTCTTTCAAGCATTACACGCCGGACTACTATACCCTGGGCTATCTTACCGTGGCCGGAACGCGCTATTTCTATGATTATCCGGAGTTTATGAAAGACGTGGTGGAGCGCCCCCTGCGCCATCCGTTCAGTTTTACTCCATATAATATGAAGCGCACCCTGGCCAAGCGCAGCGGCAAGCGCTTCAAGGAGGCTTTTGCCGATATCTCCCGCCGCAGCGACAGCCTCTGGCAGGCCCAGGCTGCCCTCCGCGGGCCCTTCGCTAAGGCCGAGGACGTTACCGAAACCCCGGACGGATACCCCGTGGAGTATTCCTCTCCCCTGGATATGGACGAGGCCATATACCTGCTCCGGAACCGTTATACCGAGGGTGCGGCCCTGGTGCGCATCAGTGAAGACGACGACGAGTACGAGGAGGAATACCTGAGGCCGATGGCGACGTCCGTGGACAACCTGGACGGGGCCGACGGCCGCCTCTACTGGTCCGAAACCGTGGGCGATCCCCGCTGGGAACTCTCCCACAGGTCCGTCATCCGTTACTATGACATTGAAAGCGGCAAATGCGGGGACCTTACAAAAGACTCCCGCCTTTACAACCCCCATCCCAGCGAAAGCGGTGAAACCCTGGTGGTTGTGGAATATCCCTACGACGGTGGTGCCGCCGTGCTGGAAATCAGCTCCAGGGACGGCAGAGAACTGCGCCGCTGCCCGGCTCCGGACGGGGTAACACCCACGGAAGCCGTCCGCCTGGAAGACAGCATTTACGCCACCTGCGTGGAGGAAAAAGGCTGCAGCCTGTGGCGCATAGATGAGTCAGGGAACTGGTCCGTCAAACTTGAAGCGAACATCCAGAAACTCGCATCCCTGGGTGCAGGGGATGGTTTCCTGGAGTTTGTTTCGGACCGCAGCGGGGCCAACGAGCTGTATAATTACCATCCCGACAGCGGCCGCCTGGTCCAAAGGACCCGCAGCCGTTACGGAATATCCGACTATGCCGCAGGGCCCGGAGACGGCAGTCTGGACGACGACTATTTCTTTGTTATCGGCATTACTGAACAGGGGACGGCGCTCCAACGCATACCCGTAGACGAGGCTGTTAAGCTCAAGGTGGATTATGCCGATATCGCCTCCCACCCGATGGAGGATGCCCTGGCAGAGCAGGACAAGGCCCTCGGGGCGGGGCCGGAGCCGCTGCCCGAGGCCGCACAGATCGGCCCGGCGAAGCCCTACAGGAAACTCCTGCATCCGCTGCGCCTTCATACCTGGCTGCCCGTGTATTTGAATTTCAGTTCCGTCGAGGAGCAGTCGATGGACTTTTCCTTCGAGACCGCCTCGCTGGGCGCCACCGTCTTCTTCCAGAATACGCTGGGTACGCTGTCGGCCTGGGCGGGCTATTCGGCCTCGCCCGGAGAAGAGGGGGCCTGGATGCACTCCGGACACGGAAGTATCACATATACAGGCCTTTATCCGGAAATAAGCCTCTCCTTTGACATCGGCGGCGGCAACGCCAGTATGTTCACCCAGTACCTGATAGATTCCGGACTTATGCAGGTTTATCAGCTTGGCGGCAGGGAGATCAGGAACATAGCCCTGAACGCGGACCTGGACGTCTCCGTACCTCTTCGCTTCAACAAGGGCGGCTATCTGTCCGGCTTTGTGCCCAGGCTGGAATACAGCATATGCAACGATCTGTTCAACACCTTCCGCACCGTGTATCAGGCCCGCGAGGCAGGCGCCCTGGGCAAGCACTATATGCTAACCGGCTTCACCGACGGCGTATCGGTGCCCGTCCAGAGGTTCACGGCATCGGCCAGGGGCTATTTTATGCTTCCTGTCCCGGATTGTGCGGAATATCCCCGCTGGGGCATAGGGGCCGATGCCGGCTACAGCTTCCGCCCCGGCCTCCAGGAGATGTTCACCTCATCGGCCTATGCTATGCTTTACGGTTATGTTCCGGGATTCTTCCCCACCCAGGGGGTGCGCATAACGGCCAGCGCCCAGTATATCTTCGGCTACGAAGGCGGGCGCAACCGCTATTTCACCAGGGTCTCCTGGCCCCGCGGTTTCACCATGGCCACGGCCCAGAACGCCATTTCCAAGCCGCTGCAGTACAAGTTGACCCTGGATTATGCCATCCCCATCTATGTGGGCGACATCTCGCTGCAGCCGCTCACCTATATACGCAACTTCGTGATCACTCCCCACGTGGACTACACCGGATTCAAGGGTGGAAAACTGTGGAGCGCGGGCGCCGACCTTACGGCCTCGCTCGCGCACCTGTTCTTCGTCCCCTTCGACAGTTCCGTCGGGGTTTCGTTCTCCTATCTGGGCGGGGATATATACGGCGGCTCAAAACCCGCCAAACGCTACAGCGTCTCCGCCATCTTCAGCGTAGATTTCTAAGCTCAGTCAAAAGCCCAGATGATTGCCTGCTCGAAGACTTCTCCCGGGCGCAGGACCGTGGAGGGGAAGTCGGGCCGGTTGGGTGAATCGGGGCAGTGCTGGCATTCGATGGCAACGGCGTCATAGTCGTGCCAGATGCGTCCGTCGGCTCCGGCGGGACAGCCTTCCAGCCAGTTTCCGGTATAAACCTGTACGGCGGGCTGGGTGGTGTAAACCGTCAGGTGACGACCGCTCCCGGGGCCCCAGAGTTCGGCCGCGGGGCTAAGCTGGCCGGGCATTGCTCCGTCTATGAGGAAGCAGTTGTCGTAGCCCTTGCCGAAGTGCAGGGCCTGGAAATCGGCCTTTATATCCCGGCCGATGGGTTTGGCCTCCACGAAGTCCATAGGGGTACCGGCGACATCGGCCGCAGGGCCTTCGGGGATAAGGCTTTCGTCGGTAGGAAGCCACTGGGAGGCGTTCAGCTTCAGGCTGTGGTCAAGCACGGAGCCTTCCCCGTCCAGGTTGAAATATACGTGGTTCGTAAGGTTTACCACGGTGGGGGCGTCGCATTCTGCGGTGAGGGTGAGCTGCAGGGAGTTGTCCTCCATCCAGCGGTACAGGGCCACCACTTTCAGATTGCCGGGATAGCCGGCCTCTCCATCCTGGGAAAAATACATAAAGGCCACGCCGCCGTCCTGCTCGCGGGATTCCCAAACCTGGTTCTGGAAGCCTTCGGGGCCGCCGTGGAGGTGGTTGGGGCCGTTGTTCACGGGCAGGCTGTACTGCTTTCCGTCAAGGGTGAAGAGGCCCTTCGCGATGCGGTTTGCGTATCGGCCGGGAATTTTGCCGGCGCAGGGGCCGTCGGCCATATAATCCATCGCATTGGCGTAGCCCAGGACAACGTTTCCGGCCTTGCCGTCCTTGTCGGGAACGACGATACTCACAATACCGGCGCCAAGGCTGCTCAGCTGCACATAGGCTCCGCTTCCGTTCGTAAGTGTGTAGAGTTCAATAGGCTTTCCGTCGGGTGCCGTACCCCAGGTCTGATGTTTAATGCTCATTGTTTTTTGTGATTAGTCACACAAATATAGCGAATAATTCGTAAATTTGCGACCTATGCAACAATACCTGGACCTCCTTAAACATATCCGTACCAACGGCGTCTTGAAAGGCGACCGTACCGGAACGGGCACGCAGAGCGTGTTCGGCTATCAGATGCGCTTCAACCTTCAGGACGGATTTCCGCTTCTCACCACCAAGAAAGTACATCTCAAATCCATCATCTACGAGCTTCTGTGGTTTATTTCGGGCAATACCAATGTACATTACCTGCAGGAGCACGGAGTGAGCATCTGGGATGAATGGGCCGATGAAAACGGCGACCTGGGCCCCGTCTACGGGCACCAGTGGCGCTCCTGGGAAGCCCCCGGGGGAAAGAGCATCGACCAGCTGCAGCAGGTGGTGGACACCATACGCAACAATCCCGATTCCCGCCGCATGCTGGTATGCGCCTGGAATCCGGCCGATGTGGACCGGATGGCCCTGCCGCCCTGCCACTGCCTCTTCCAGTTCTATGTGGCCGAAGGCCGTCTGAGCTGCCAGCTGTACCAGCGCAGCGCCGACGTGTTCCTGGGCGTTCCCTTCAATATCGCCTCCTATGCCCTCCTGACTATGATGATAGCGCAGGTGTGCGGCCTGGAGCCCGGAGAGTTCATCCACACCACCGGCGACACCCATATTTACAGCAACCATTTCGAGCAGGTGGCCACCCAGCTTTCCCGCAGCCCCCGCAAGCTTCCCGTGATGAAGCTCAATCCCGGGGTAAAGCGTCTGGAAGACTTCCGTTACGAGGATTTCACCCTGGAAGGCTATGACCCCTGGCCCGCTATCAAAGCCCCCGTAGCAGTATGAAAAAGTGTATCATAGTAGCCGTGGCCGAGGATAACGGCATCGGCATAAAAGGGGCTCTCCCCTGGCATCTTTCCGAGGACCTGCAGTACTTCAAGGCCGTTACCCGGGGCTATCCCGTGATAATGGGACGCACCACCTATTTCTCCATCGGCCGGCCCCTCCCCGGACGTGAGAACATAGTCCTGAACCTGGGCGGCGACCCCATCCCCGAGGTGCATTGCGTATACAGTTTCGACGAGGCCTATGCCGCCGCCGAAGCTACAGGGGCCGATAAATGCTTCGTCATCGGCGGGGCTTCGGTATACAGGGCCGCCCTGGAGCAGATGGACCGCCTGTACATCACCCACGTGCACACAAAGGTCCCCGGGGCCGATACCTTCTTCCCGGAGATAGACCCCGCGAAGTGGGACAGGATATCCATCTCGGAAACCCACACCGACCCTGAAAGCGGCGTGGAATTCGAATTCGCAGTTTACGACAGGAAACATTAGCCTATGGCAGCCAGGGAGCATTTCGGCGGCAGGGTGGCCGTAGTGATGGCAATGGCCGGATCGGCCATCGGCCTGGGAAACATCTGGCGTTTCCCCTACGTGCTCGGACAGAACGGCGGCGCCGCCTTCCTCCTGGTCTATGTGCTCTCCTGTTTCCTGCTGGCCCTTCCCATCTTCTGTTCCGAAACCGTCATCGGCCGGCGCAGCCGCGCCAACACCTTCGGGGCTATGGAAAAACTGGCTCCCGGAACCCCCTGGAAATGGCTGGGGCTGCTAACCATAATCTCCCCCCTCCTTATCCTGAGCTACTATTCGGTGGTGGGCGGATGGTCGGTGGAATACTTCGCCAAGTCCCTTTCCTTCGACTTTGACAGCGTGAACCCCCTTGCGGCCGAAGGCTTTTTCGACCGTTTCATCTCCTCTACCTGGAAGCCCGTGCTCACCCATACGGTTTTCCTGGGCATAACCGCGGGTATAGTCCTGTTCGGGGTGAAAAAAGGCATAGAGCGCTTTTCCAAATGGACCATCCCGGCCCTTTTCGTGCTCATAGTCGCCATCCTGGTCTATTCGCTGAGCCTCCCCGGGTCCGGGTCCGGAGTGGAATACCTTTTCCATCCCGACTTTTCCAAGCTGGGGGCTCAGGGGGTATCGGCCGCTATGGGCCAGGCCTTCTTCTCGATGTCGCTCGGGGTGGGCACCATCCTCACCTATGCCTCCTATGTGAAGAAGGAAGAGGATCTAGTGAAATCCGGTTTCGGGACCGCGCTCTTCGACCTGGGCTTCGCCCTGCTGGCCGGTTTTGCCGTTATGCCCGCTGTCTTTGCCGCCGGACTTGCCCCCCAGGAAGGCCCCAGTCTGGTATTCCAGACCCTGCCCTTCATCTTTACCAAAATGGGCAGCAGCTCACCCTGGCTGGGCGCACTGGTGTCAATAATCTTCTTCCTGTCCATACTTGTTGCGGCGCTTACCTCTTCCATTTCGATGATGGAGGTGGGTGTGGCCTATCTGGTGGAGGAAAAGAAGATGAAGCGCACCACCGCAACCCTGGCCATAACAGCCTTCACCTGGGCCCTGGGCGTGCTCTGCAGCCTTTCCTTAGGTGTACTTGGAGAGTACCGCATCCTTGGCCTCAGCATCTTCGATTTCCTGGACCGCCTGTGCTCCAACTGGCTGCTTCCCGCAGGAGGCCTGCTCTTCACCCTTTTCGTGGGCTGGAAAATGAAAAAGGCCGATGTCTGGGACGAGATTACCAACTCCGGCACCATCCCCCTCGCCTGCAAATTCTTCCCCGTCATATATTTCCTCATCCGCTTCGTGGCGCCCGTGGGCATCTTCATCGTGTTCATTTCCCCGCTGCTATTCTAGGCTTACGATTTTTTTGCTAAATTTGTAAGTTGCAAAAAAGCGAAGTCTTATGGCAAAGAAGTCGGAGGATACACCGCTCATAAAACAGTTTTTCGAGGTCAAGGCCCAGCATCCGGAAGCGATCCTGCTTTACCGGGTGGGCGACTTTTACGAAACCTACTCCGACGATGCGGTTACGGCTTCCCGCGTACTCGGCCTGGTCCAGACCAAAAAATCCAACGGAGACAAAGGCCCCATCGCGATGGCCGGCTTCCCCCATCACGCCATAGACAATTACCTGAGCAAGCTTATCAGGGCCGGATACAAGGTGGCGGTCTGCGATCAGCTGGAGGATCCGAAGTTCGCGAAAAAGCTCGTAAAGCGCGGCGTGACCGAGATTGTAACCCCCGGCATCTCTTTCGGAGACGGTATGCTGGAGCAGAAGGAAAACAACTACCTCTGCGGTCTGTATTTCGAGAAGGACCGCTGCGGGGCGGCCTTCCTGGATGTCTCCACCGGCGTTTTCCAGCTTACGGAAGGTTCGCTGGATTTCATAGGGACGCTGCTTGGCTCGCTATCCCCGAAGGAACTGGTCCTGCAAAGGGACTGCGAGAAAGGGGTGAAGGAACGCTACGGCGATTTCTATTGCACCACCCTTGACGAGTGGGCCTTCGTCTACGAGAGCTCCGTACAGCGGCTGCAGCGTCAGCTTGGGGTGGAGAGCCTCAAAGGCTTCGGCGTGGAGGCCTATCCTCTCGGCATATGCAGCGCAGGCGCCCTTCTGGTATATCTTGAACAGACCTGCCATACCGGGCTCAAGAATATCTGCTCGCTTTCCCGCATAGACGGCAACAAGTTCGTCTGGATGGACAAGTTTACCCTGCGTAACCTGGAGGTTTTCACCAGCAGCGCCGGGGCCGACGGCGTATCCCTGGTCCAGACCCTGGACCGCTGCGCCTCGCCTATGGGCGCGCGCCTTCTCAGGGCCTACCTGGCAATGCCGGTGATGGATCTGAAGGAGCTGGGATCCCGCTACGACACGGTGGAATACTTCACCAGGCATCAGGACGTGCTGGACCAGGTCCGGAATTCCCTTTCGCAGATGGGAGACCTGGACCGCATACTCGGGCGCGTGGCCGCACTCAAGGCCCAGCCGCGCGAGGTGCTGCAGCTAGGCCGGGGGCTGGCCCTGATGGGTCCGCTGTGCGGGGTGGCCCCGGAATCGGCCCTTGGAAAGCTTCTGGAAGGGATAGACCCTTGCACGGAGCTCCTTTCCCGCATAAGCCGCACCCTGGATGCCGAACCCGCCGCCCAGCTGGGCAAGGGGCCGGTTATCGCTCCCGGCGTGGACCCCGAACTGGACCAGCTCCGCGAACTGTCCGGCAGCGGCAAGGAGTACCTCCTGAATATGCAGCAGAGGGAGGCCGAGCGCACGGGAATAAGCTCGCTCAGAATAGCCTACAACAATGTTTTCGGCTACTACATAGAGGTCCGGAACACCTATCGCGACCAGGTGCCGCCGGAGTGGATACGCAAGCAGACCCTCGTGAACGCCGAGCGTTACATCACCCCGGAGCTGAAGGAATACGAGGAGAAGATAGTTACGGCCGAAAGCCGCATCTACGAGATTGAAAGCCGCATTTTCGGAGAACTCGTGGCCGCCGTCCAGGGGCAGATAGCCGCCATCCAGCGCAACAGCCGCATCCTTGCCAAGGCCGATGTCCTCTCGGGCTTCGCCCTCCAGGCCATTGAGCGGCACTACTGCCGCCCGCAGATGGACGATTCCTTGGAGCTGGACATACGCGACGGCCGCCATCCCGTAATCGAGACCCTTATGCCTCCCGGCGAGGAATACGTCCCCAACGACGTGTACCTGGATTCCGGGAAGCAGCAGATAATAATCCTCACCGGACCCAATATGGCCGGTAAGAGCGCCCTGCTACGCCAGACGGCCCTCATAGTGCTGATGGCCCAGGCGGGCTCCTTCGTCCCGGCCTCGAGCGCGCGCATCGGCTGGTTTGACAAGCTGTTCACCCGCGTGGGTGCCACCGACAATATCTCCCGCGGCGAATCCACCTTTATGGTGGAAATGCTGGAAACGGCAATGATCCTGCACAACCTGAGCGAGCGTTCGCTGGTGCTTCTGGACGAAATCGGCCGCGGAACCTCCACCTACGACGGTATGTCCATAGCCCGCGGAATAGTGGAATACATACACGAGTACGGGAAGGGTGCAAAAACCCTTTTCGCCACCCATTATCACGAGCTAAACGACCTGGAGGGCCTTTATCCGCGGGTGAAGAACTTCCACGTGAGCGTGAAGGAGGTGGGCCGCGACGTCATTTTCCTGCGCAAGCTGCGCGAGGGGGGATCGGCCCACAGCTTCGGTATCCACGTGGCCCGTATGGCGGGTATGCCCCAGCAGGTGCTCGAAAGGGCCGAGCGCACCCTCAAGGCCCTGGAAAACAGCCAGGCGCTGGAGCAGATAGGCGCGCTGGACAGCGTAAAGCCCCATACCGTGAAGGAAGGCCGGGTGCAGAAGGACGGCAGCCTCCAGCTGTCCATCTTCCAGCTGGATGACCCTCTTTTGGAGAGTCTCCGGGACCGCCTGAAGGGGGCCGACCTCAACAATATGACGCCGCTCCAGGCCTTTGACCTGCTGCGTGCGATGAAGCAGGAGCTGGGCCTATGAAGAGAGTCCTGGTAATAAGCTACTATTGGCCGCCCTCCGGAGGATCGGGTGTGCAGCGCTGGGTGAAATTCGCCAAATACCTGCCCTCGGAAGGCTGGCAGCCGGTAATCTACACCCCTTCCAATCCCGAATATACCGCCGTAGACCACAGCCTCGAGGCCGATATCCCCGCCCAGGCCGAGATTATCCGCCGCCCCATCCTGGAGCCCTACGGAATATACCGCGCCCTTATGGGAAAAGGGGCCTCGGTGGATATAAAAAGCCTCACTGCAGGCGCCCGTGAGGGCGAAGTTACCGAAATCTCCTCCGGGAAAAAGAGTTTCAAGCAGCGCCTGTCGCTATGGATCAGGGGCAATCTCTTCGTTCCCGATCCCCGGGTGACCTGGCTGCGACCGAGCGTCCGCTTCCTCTGCAAATATCTGAAGGAACATCCCGTAGACGTAATCGTCACCACCGGGCCGCCCCAGTCGATGCACCTGATAGGGGAGAAGGTCCACGCAAAGACCGGCATTCCCTGGATAGCCGATTTCCGCGATCCCTGGACGCAGATGTACTACCTGAAACACCTGCCCCTGACCCGCTGCAGCTGGAATAAGCTGTACCGGCAGGAGAGCCGGGTGCTTGGCAGCTGCACCGCCATACTCACCGTAACCCCGCTTATGAAGGCGGAGTTCGAAAAGGCCTCCGGAAGGCCGGTGGAACTTATCACCAACGGCTTCGACACCGACGACTACAAGGCCCCGGCCGCCGTCCCCGGAGAGTTCTGCCTTGTCCATACCGGGCTCTTTTCGGCCGATGGCAACCCTCTGGTGCTGTGGAAGGTGCTCTCGGAGCTGTCGGCCTCGATGCCGGAGCTTCGGGAGAAGCTTCGCATCTGCCTTGCCGGCCGCACCGACGCGGGAATAAAGGAAGCCATTGCCGCAGCGGGCCTGGAAGCCTGTACCACCGATATGGGATATCTCAGCCACGCCGATGCCGTGGCCCTGCAGCGCAGCGCGGCCCTGCTGCTTCTGCCCCTGAGGCGGGACCCTCAGTACAAGCCCATACTTCCGGGCAAGCTTTTCGAATACCTGGCCAGCGGGGTGCAGATACTCGGGATCGGCCAGACCGACGGGGCTATGGCGCAGGTCCTGAGCGAAAGCGGGGCCGGCGTAACCGCCGACTGGGACGACGCAGCCACCGTCCGGAACACCATACTGGCCGCCTGGGAGCGCTTCTGCTCGGGCACGCCTTTCCCTCCCGGCAAAGGCGTGGAGGCCTATTCACGGAAAGCCCTGACGGCGCGCCTTGCCGCATTATTGGAAAAAGTGACTCGCAATGGACAAGAAGAAAGTGCTTAAGAAAGCGGGCATAGCCCTTGGCATAATACTGTTCTTCCTGGGCGTAAGCTACGGCCTCGTGCCCCAGCTGCTCGAAGGGAAGATAGTGAACCAGAGCGACATCTCCGGCTACCAGGGAATGGCGAGGGAGTCGCAGCTTTGGAACAGCGAACACCCCGACGATCCCGCCCTGTGGACCGGCTCGATGTTTTCCGGTATGCCCACAACCTCTTTCTACAGCGTGAAAAAAGGCGACTGGACGCAGCCGCTTTACGATTTCCTGCTGATCGGCCGCCGCCCTGCCACCTACTTTTTCATAGCGCTTCTGGGGGCCTTCCTCCTGATGCTTTCGCTCGGCATAAGCTGGCCCCTGGCAGTAGGAGGTGCGCTTGCAGTCGCCCTTTGCAGTTATAATTTCCAGATTATCCAGGTAGGCCACAATACCAAGATGCAGGCCATCGCCTACTTCCCCTGGGTGCTCGCAGCCCTCGTATTCTGCTACCGGAGTATCCACAGGGAGAAGGGCTGGCTGTGGAGCAGCCTTGCCGGCGCGGCCCTTTTCGGGGTGGCGCTCAGCCTCCAGATAAAGGCCAATCATCAGCAAATAACTTATTATCTGGCCTTTGTGGTGTTCCTCTATGCCCTGGCCGAGCTTATCCACTGCATACGTTCCCGGCGCTTCGGACACTTCGTGACGGCATCGGCCCTGCTGCTGGTGCTGGGCGTGGCGGGAATAGGCACCAATGCCAACAAGCTGCTGCCCCTTGCCAAGTACACCCCGCACACTATGCGCGGCGGGAGCGAACTCTCCGAGGGCGGCTCAGGCGGCCTGGACCTCGGATATGCCACGGCCTGGAGCTATGGCTGGCAGGAACTTCCCAATCTGATGATTCCCAATTTCAACGGAGGGTCATCGGCCCAGGCGGTCAATCCCGACAAGTCCGAAACGGTGAAACTGCTCAAGCGGGCGGGTCAGCGCAATGTCCGGGAAACCGCCAAGGCCCTTCCTATGTACTGGGGACCGCAGCCCTTCACCGCCGGTCCGATGTATATGGGCGCGCTGTCGGTCTTTCTCTTCGTGCTGGGGCTTGGGCTGGTAAAGAGCCGGGAGAAATGGTGGCTGCTCGCCTCCAGCATCCTGGCGGTGCTGATGGCTCTGGGAAGCCATTTTATGCCCTTTACCGAATTCTGTTTCAAGTACTTGCCCCTGTATAACAAGTTCCGCACGGTATCTATGGCCCTCATCGTGCTGCAGGTGACGCTGCCTGCCCTCGGCTTCATAGCCCTGGACGGAATAGTGAGGGGACGCTACGGGAAGGCCGATGTGAGGAAGCCCCTCATAACGGCCCTAGCCATCAGCGGAGGCTTCTGCCTTCTGTGCTGCCTGTTCCCGGGGCTTTTCGGCAGTTTCAGCGCCGCGTCCGACGCCGGCCAGCCCGAGGTCCTTCGCGAGGCTCTCCGGGCCGACCGCATCGCCCTTTTCCGTGCCGATGCCCTGCGCTCGCTCCTTCTTGTCGCAGTGGGCGGCGGAGCCCTTTTCTGGGGCGTTTACAAGCCCTCGCGCCTTCCCCTGGCCGCGGCCCTCGTGTGCGTACTGGCGGCCCTCAACCTTGCCGTCACGGGTCACCGCTACCTTAATTCGGACCATTTCGTAAGCCCCAAGGACTTCAAAAAGCCCTTTGCAGAACGTCCTGTGGACGCTATGATCCTTGCCGATACCGATCCCTCCTACCGCGTCCTGGACCTTAGCCAGAACGTGTTCAACTCTTCGGTGCCCTCGTACCGTCACAAGAACGTGGGAGGCTATTCCCCGGCCAAGCTCCAGCGCTACCAGGACCTGATAGACCGCTATCTCTCCCGTGAGATAAACTCCCTCTACGACCGCGTTTCCAAGGCGGAGACTATGGACGAGGTTTCGGATTATATGGCTTCCGGGACCCCCGTCCTGAACCTTCTGAACACCCGTTATGTCATACTTGACGGGAAGTACCCGCCGCTCGGGAACTATGCCGCCGCCGGCAATGCCTGGCTGGTGGACGGAATACGCCGCGCAGCCACTCCGGACCAGGAACTCTCTCTCCTTGCCAGCGCCGACCTTGGCTCCGAGGCCGTAGTAGGGGCCGATTTCTCCGTCCCCGAGCCGGCCGCACCGGAAGACGGCAGCATAGTCCTGGAGACTTATTCTCCAAACGAGCTGGTTTACAACTATGACGCCCCCGAGGGCGCCGTAGCCGTGTTCAGCGAGATTTACTATCCCGGCTGGACGGCCACCCTGGAAGACGGCCGCAGCGTGCCGCTTTTC
Organism: Bacteroidales bacterium; assembly: GCA_017961015.1. GTDB lineage: Bacteria > Bacteroidota > Bacteroidia > Bacteroidales > UBA932 > Cryptobacteroides. Next base: position 17,070 of record JAGCYC010000032.1, read on the forward strand.
CGTGCCGACTGGACCCTCCGCGGTGCGGTACTTCCCGGCGGGGAACACCGCCTTACCCTGCGCTTCGCCCCTTCGAGCTATCGCAGCGGGGTGGCGCTGTCCAGGGCTTCATCGGCCCTTCTCCTTATACTGCTGCTTGCCGCGGCAGGTCTTTTCGTATATAACACAAAACGCATATGAAACGGATACTGACTTTCGTGGCCGCACTTTTCGTGGCCCTCAGCGCCTGTGCCGATGAAGGTATGTGGCTGCTCCCCCTCCTCAGGCAGATGAACGGCAAAGCCCTCAAGGATGCCGGCTGCAAGCTCACTCCCGAGCAGATCTATTCGGTGAACAAGTCCTCGCTCAAGGATGCGATAGTGCACTTTGGCGGCGGCTGCACCGGCGAGGTCATATCGGCCCAGGGACTCGTGGTTACCAATCACCACTGCGGCTACAGCTCCATCCAGGGCCTGTCCACCGATGAGCACAACTACCTGATGGACGGCTTCTGGGCCCGCACCATCGAGGACGAGATCCCCGTTCCGGACCTCAGCGTCACCTTCCTGGTATCTATGGAGGACGTTACCCTGAGCAAGCTTTCCGAAGAGGAACTGGTAAAGCAGGCCGAAGAGGCCAATCCCGGCTGCGAGGCCCGCGTCGTGAGCTTTTACAACGACAATGTGTACTATCTGATAGTTAGCCGCACCTACGAGGACATCCGCTTCGTGGGCGCCCCTCCGGCATCGCTGGGCAAGTTCGGCGGAGAGACCGACAACTGGATGTGGCCCCGCCATACCTGCGACTTCTCTATGTTCCGCATCTACAGCGCACCCGACGGATCACCCGCTCCCTACAGTCCCGACAATGTGCCTTACAAGGCCTCCCGCAGCCTAAAAATCTCCCTCAAGGGCGTACAGGAAGGCGACTATACTATGGTGATGGGCTATCCCGGCCGCACCCAGAGGTTCCAGACCGCCGAGCAGCTGCGCCAGATGATACGCACCAACAGCATCCGCATCCAGGCCCGCACCATAAGGCAGGACATTATGTGGGAAGCTATGTGCGCAGACCCTTCCGTCCAGCTCAAGTATGCCGATAAGTACGCCTCCTCGGCCAATGGCTGGAAAAAGTGGCAGGGAGAGGAACTGGCCTTCGAAAAGCTGGACATCATAGGCCGCGAGCTGGCCAAGGAGAAGGCCCTGAGGGCCTGGATCGAGGCCGATAAGGAGCGTAGCGAAACGTTCGGCGACCCTGTCCGGGACATCGCCAAGGCGGTCGGGGAGAGGGATCCCCATATGAAGGCCATAACCCTTCTGGTGGAGGCCCCGCTCAGGATAGAGATAATAGGGATGGCATCGGCCTATGCCCGGCTCTATGCCAGGGATAAGAAGGCCGAAGCCCCTCAGGTCCTGAAGGAGCTTTACCGCGACTATGTGATAGACATCGACCGCAAGGCCGCTGATGCCCTGATGGAGTATTATAAGGAAAAGGCCGCACCGGAGGACCAGATAATAGAGCCCTGCTCCCTGGAGGAGCTTTTCGCCACATCGGCCTTCCGCAGCTTCGAGGCCTTCAGCGAGGCTTTCGAGGCCGGTCCTGATTCCCTTATGACGGATCCGGCAGTGCAGTGGGCGGCCGCGGCTTCATCGGCCCTTCTGCCTCATTACCAGGCTATTTACAGGCCGGGCGATGACAGCTACGACGAGGCCTGCCAGAAGTTTGCGGCGGCCCTTCTGCAGTGGCAGAAAGGCAAGCCTTCCTATCCCGACGCCAATTCCACGATGCGCCTGACCTACGGCCACGTGCTGCCTTATTCGCCCAAGGACGGAATTCTGATGCGCCATTTCACCACCCTTGAGGGACTTATGGAAAAAGAGGATCCGAACAATCCGGAATTCATTGTCCCCGAAGGACTTAAGGCTCTTTACGAGGCCAAGGACTACGGCCGATGGAAGGACAAGGACGGCAGCCTCCACACCTGCTTCCTTACCAATAACGACATTACCGGCGGCAACTCCGGTTCGCCCGTGCTGGATGCAAAGGGCAACCTTATCGGCCTGGCCTTCGACGGCAACTGGGAGAGTATGAGCTCCGACGTAATGTTCGAGCCCCGTCTCCAGCGCTGCATCTGCGTGGATATACGCTACGTCCTGTTCGTGGCCGAGAAACTGGGCGGAGCAAGCCGCATTATCGATGAACTGACGTATGTTAAGTAAAGAAGAAGTACTTGGCTGCCTGAGGAGCGTGGAGCATCCCGGCCGCGGCGACAAGGATATAGTGTCGCTGGGCCTGGTCCATTCGGTAGAAGTCTCCGAAGGCGCCATACACGTGACCCTGGCCTTTCCCAAGCGCCCGGATCCGCTTAAGAATTACCTGATCGGAGCTGCCCGTGCCGCCATTTACCGCCTCGCACCCGGTGGGGCCGATATCCAGGTGAGCAGCATAGTAGCCGAAGAGCCCAAACGCAAGCCCGCCCCTGAACTGAGCCTTGAGCAGCTTCGCGAAGTCTCGCACATAATAGGGGTGGCCTCCGGCAAGGGCGGAGTAGGGAAAAGCACCGTCGCGGTTAACCTGGCGGTGGCCCTGGCCCGTCTGGGCTACCGTGTAGGCCTTGCCGATGCCGACGTTTACGGCCCTTCCGTCCCCATTATGACCGGCACCCAGGACTATGTGCCTCCGGTGCTTGGCGAAGAAGGTTCCGAGCTCTTTGTCCCGGCCGAAAAATTCGGGGTCAAATGGATGTCGGTGGGCTATTTCGCCGGCAAGGACCAGGCGCTCATCTGGCGCGGTCCTATGGCCTGCAGCGCACTCAAGCAGATGATCCTACAGGTTGAATGGGGTCCCCTGGATTTCCTGCTGATAGATATGCCTCCCGGAACCGGCGACATCCACATCTCCCTGGTGGGAGACATCCCTATGGAAGGCGCCCTGCTTGTTACCACGCCCCAGGACGTCGCCCTTGCCGATGTCCGCAAAGGGGCCGATATGTTCCGCAACCCCTCGGTGAACCGCCGTATCTTCGGCCTTGTGGAAAATATGGCCTGGTTCACTCCCGAGGCCCATCCGGACGAGAAATACTATCTTTTCGGCGAGGGCGGCGGGGCCGCGATGGCCGCCGGCCTTCAGATTCCCCTGCTGGGGCAGATACCCCTGGTGCAGGGCATACGCGAGGGCGGAGACAGGGGAGAACCCGTCGCCCTTGGTACACGGCCGGATTCGCTGGCCTTCGTAGACCTTGCTTCGGCGCTTGTAAAACAGATTTAGAAGAGGCTGGGTTCCAGCTCTTTTACGTGAAATGATTTCCGGTGCCAGGGGCTGTACCCGTGGCGCCGGATCGCTTCTATATGCTCGGCCGTGGGATAGCCCATATTGCGGTCCCAGCCGTATTCGGGATACTTTTGGGCCAGCTCCCTCATAAAATCGTCCCTGTAGGTCTTGGCCAGCACCGAGGCGGCGGCGATGCTTGCAAAAGTGGCGTCGCCGTGCACGACAGTGCGGTAATCCTTGAAGCCGTAGGTGCCGAAGGGGCGGAATTTGTTGCCGTCGATCAGGAGGAAATCGGCCTTGGGATCAAGGCGGAGTACTGCTCTCTGCATACCGGTCACCGACGCCCAGAGTATGTTCAGGCGGTCTATCTCCTCCGGCTGGACGGCTTCCACGGCCCAAGCTACGGCCTCGCGTTCGATGATGGGCCGGAGCTCTTCCCTGGCCTTTTCGCTCATCTGCTTGGAATCGTTCAGCAGGGGGTGGTGAAAATCGGCCGGGAGAATGACGGCGGCGGCATATACGGGTCCTGCCAGAGGCCCGCGTCCGGCTTCGTCGCAGCCGGCCTCCAGGCGCCCCGGCTCAAGGAAAGCTCTGAGGGAGGGTTTGCTCAATTCTCAATATAAAACTTCGGCGGGAACGGCCGCCGATTATATGCGCAAATGTAAGGAAAAAAGCCGAAACGGCGGCGCCGGTGCAGAAAAAATGTTGTAATTGAGTGAAAAATCGTTATCTTTGCAAGCTACCCGCAAAAAACGTAAAATAACTACATACAAATGAAAACCTACACTACACAAAACATCCGCAACCTGGTTCTTATCGGAGCCCCGCGCAGCGGCAAGACCACCCTTTCCGAAGCTATGCTTTTCGAAGGCAAAGTGATTGACCGCCGTGGTACTGTGGAAGACAAGAACACCGTATCGGACAACACCGAATTCGAGCAGACCAACCAGAAGTCTATCAACGCCACTCCCCTTTACGCGGAGCTTGGCAACACCAAGATCAACTTCATCGACGCTCCCGGTTCGGACGACTTCTCCGGCGGAGCCCTGTCGGCCTTCAAGGTGGTCGATGCCGCTGTGATGGTTATGAACGGCACTGCCGGAATCGAGGTGGGCACCACCCTCTTCGCCCGTTATGCCGATCAGTACGGCGTTCCTATGATCATCGCCGTGAACCAGCTGGATCACGACAAGGCCAACTGGGAAGGCGTACGCAACGCCATCAGCGAGGAGTTCGGCAAGAAGGCCATCCTCTGCCAGTTCCCCGTGAACCCCGGTCCCGGCCTGGAAGGCTTCGTGGATGTTATCACAATGAAATACTACAACGCCAAGAACGAAGAGCTGGACATTCCCGCAGCTTATGCCGATGAGGCCGAGGAGCTCCGCGCCGAACTTATGGAAAAGGCTGCCGAGGGTTCCGACGAGCTTATGGAGAAGTTCTTCGAGACTATGGAACTCACCACCGACGAAATCCGCGAGGGTCTTCGCGCCGGCCTGGTGAAGGGAGAGACCATCCCTGTGTTCTGCGTCGCTGCAAAGCAGGATATCGGCGTAAAGCGTTTTATGGAATTTGTGGTGAATGTAGTTCCTTCACCTCTTGGCAAGGAAGAGCCCACCGTGGACGGCGGCACCGTGAAGTGCGACCCTGCCGGCCCCGTTTCCGTCTTCATCTTCAAGACCAGCGTGGAGCAGCATCTCGGTGAGGTTTCCTACTTCAAGGTAATGAGCGGAACCCTTAACGAAGGCGCCGATCTCGTGAATCCCGAAACCGGTAACGGCGAGCGCCTGAGCGCCATCTATGCAGTGGCCGGCTCCAAGAAGGAGAAGGTTTCCTCCATCAGCGCCGGTGACATCGGCTGCGTGATGAAGCTCAAGGCCGGCAAGACCGACGTCACCCTGGCCCAGGCAGGCGTCGAGGCCATCAAGCATATGGTCTTCCCCGATGCCAAGTACCGCTGCGCCGTGAAGGCAGTCGACAAGAACGACGAAGCCAAGGTTGGCGACGCCCTCAACAAGATTGCCGCCCAGGATCCCACCATCATCGTGGAATACTCCAAGGAACTGCGCCAGACCATCCTTTCCGGTATGGGTGAGCAGCACATCAACTATGTGAAGTGGAGAGTGAACAACGAGTTCAAGCAGAACATCGAGCTCTATGCTCCCAAGGTGCCCTACCGTGAGACCATCACCAAGATCGCTACCGCCCAGTACCGTCACAAGAAGCAGTCCGGCGGCGCCG
>JAGCYC010000004.1 GCA_017961015.1 Bacteroidales bacterium
GAGGAACCACCTCTTCCCATTCCGAACAGAGAAGTTAAGCTCACCATCGCCGATGGTACTGCCCCACCAGGTGGGAGAGTAGGTAGCTGCCGTTCTTCGGAACCCCCGATCGAGAAATCGACCGGGGGTTCTTTGTTTTATGCCCAGCCGGCCCTTCGGCAGGCTCAGGGACCTCAAGGACCGAACGGCAATAAGCAAAAAGGTGACCCCGGGATGCTGGGCCACCTTCGGCAGGCTCAGGGACCTCAAGGACCGAACGGCAATAAGCAAAAAAGGTGACCCCGGGGAGGGGGCCACCTTTGGCAGTTTAATGAAAGTGGAAAGTGGGGAAGACTATTCCTCAACAATCTGCTTCCACATGATGGGCTGGTCGGCGGTGATGTTCTTGCCGTTGCCGGAGTGGTCGGTGATGGTGTTGCCTTCACCGTTGTTGGCATCGGAAAGATCCATCTTCCAGTAGGCCTTCAGGTTGGCGTGGGTACCCTCGAAGCCATTCATGTTGTCCTTGATTTCCTGTTCGGTACGGACAACATCCCAAACACGGATCTCGCACATTTCACCGTCGAAGTAGCGATCGTTGGGCCACTTATAGTTACCATAGCTACCGGTACGGGTGAAGTAGGAAGCACCGATATATACGGAGTTGTTGTGGGTGGAGTTGGAAGGAGCAGAGCTGGTGAGCTGAGCATTCGCGGTTGCAAAGGAAAGGTTTTCTGCCTTCTTTTCACCATCTACATACAGGATGGCTCCGTTGCCTACGCTGTAGGTAAGGGCTACGTGATACCACTGGTCGGCATTGAAGGTTACGCCGGTGGTCCAGTTGCCATGGTTGGTGGCAAGCTGCAGCTCGTTCAGGCCGATGCCTTCGTCACCTATACGGATGAGGAACTGACCTTCACGGCCGAATACCGAGGATACGGTAGGAGCCTGGAAAGTATTGGCCCTCATCTTCCACTCGATGGTGACATTGGCCAGCTGGCCGAAGCCGGTGGCTACGTAGAAGTAGTTGTTGGTGAGGCTGGGAGCAACCTTGCCGGTGAGGCCGGTTACGGTAACGTGGCAGGTGGCGGTGAGCTCGCCGGCAGTTACGGTGATATTGGCTTCACCTACGGTCTTTGCCTGAAGCTTGCCGTCGGTTACTGTTGCCACAGCGGAGTTGTCGCTGCTCCAGGTGATTCCCAGAGGGGTGATAGCATCGGCCGGAGTGAGGGCAAGTTCGAGAACCTTCTCTTCGCCGCGGGTGATGCTGATTTCGGACTCCTTGAAGCCGATGGCGGTAGCCTTCACGATATTGGGAAGGGTTACGGGAGTGAGCCAGGCGGGCTCGGTGTTGCCGAAAGCGTCTACCTGGTTGCCGGAGTAGTCCATGAAGTAGTTGCCTTCGCCCTCGTTCAGGGGCCAGTTGGCCAGGAGGCCTTCGGCGCTTGCCAGGGCCTTGTTGTTGGCAGCTTCTACAATCTCTTCGGGGGACAGAACCTTGTTCCATACACGGAGATGGCTCATGTAGCCGTTGAAGTAGCGGGTGTCGTAGGCAGCGCCGATAAAGAAGGTACGGCCGCCGAGCGGAACGTTGTCGTCGCCGGTACCGTTAAGATACACTGCGTGGTCGGGGGCGGTGCCCTCGGCTACTACGTCGCCGTCCAGGTACAGCTTTACCTGACCGTTGCGCTCGTAGGAGGCGGCAATGTGGTGCCAGGAGTTGAGAGGGAAATTGCCGCTCCAGGTGTACTTGTATTCACCGGTAAGGGCGCCGGTGCTCTCATTCAGAGTTTCACCGCCCACAACCATGAGCTTACTGCCTTCCCAGCGGACCAGGAACATGTTCTCCACACCCATGAAGGTCTTGAGACCGGTGCTTACTTCGCGGGCGTTTACCCAGCCTTCGTAAGTTACATTGTCCTGCACTGCCAGTTCAGTGGGGAATTGGGCGGAGATGTAATTGCCGGCCAGGTCGGGGGCGTTGGGGAGGTCGGGGGCTCCGGGAGCCTTGACGACCACAGTGCAGGTTGCGCTGAGTTCACCGGCGGTAGCTGTGATTACAGCCTGACCGGCGGCGACGGGGGTAACCACGCCGTTTGCAACGGTGGCGACATTGGTGTGGTCACTGCTCCAGGTGATGCTGGGCTTAGCGGCACCTTCGGGGGTGACTACCACTGTAAGGGTGACAGGCTCTCCGCCGGGAGCAAGCTCAAGGGAGCTGGGATTCAGGGCAATGGCTGTGGCAGGGGTACCGGAGTTGCCACCGTTCCCGTTTTCGTTTCCGGGGCCTTCCTTCTTACAGGATACCAGGGCCAGTGCTGTGAGCAGGCCGAGGGCCAGAATAGAAAAAACTTTTTTCATGATTTAGTTATTTGTGTTGTTTAATGGTATTAAGTCCGTACAAGTGTCATAATAGGTGTCCGCAAATATACTAAATAATACGCATAGTAGCAAATTAAGGCCGATAAAAGCAAAAAGCGGGGGATTGATAAATAAAAAATGCCGATGAATAAACTTGCCGTAATGCGGAAAAATAATCCCTTAATGGACAGTTAAAGGAAAATTGGTATATACTTAATAAACATAATATCAACACTTTAAACACAAGCAAAATGAAAAAGACCATTACAATCGCATTGTTTTTTGCCGCGTCCGCTTTAATGCTAAGCTGCGGCAAGACCGACCAGGCCCAGAACGGGGGTAATAACTCCCAGCAGGGTGGCGGCGGCGAGGCAGCAGCCATCACAGCTACCATCAAGGCCGATGCCGCCTTCGTAGACGGTTCCGCTTCCATTTCCGCCGAACTGAGCGCAGCTGCAGAAGCCACCACTACCCTTACGGTGACCGTAGCCGAGGATTCCCAGCTTCCTGCTGCAAACATCGAGATTTCCGACATTATGATTGCAAAGGGCAAGAAGAGCGGCACTGCCATCATCGCTGCCACTCCTGACGGCCTGGCCACTGCCGGCGACTACATCGCTAAGCTTGTCATTGCCGGTCCCAAGGGCGTGACCGTAAGCGGCAGCCCCGTGAGCATCAAGTTCACCGTAGATGCCGGACAGATTCAGCCCGCTCGTTTCGACAAGGTCCTCTCCATCACCCCCGAACTCTCCAAGAACTTCCTCTTCACCGGCAAGTCCGACCACGACTTCGGAAAGCAGGGTGGTGCATTCCAGATCAAATTCAAGGCTAATAAATGGAAGGATAACGGTATGCCTGACCGTCTCTGCACCTTCGAAGCTCAGTCAGAGCATCCTGCCGTACTCGTACGTTTCTCCAACGACGGTTGCCAGCCCGGACAGCTCCGCTTCAACATTGACGACTGGGGCGTGAACGACAAACTGGTCGTGGATGGAAATCCCTACGTCTTCTCTGCAAATGAGTGGCACGTTCTGACAGTTAACATAGAAGTCACCAGCGAGACTGCCTGCAAGATCGTTCTCTACGACAACGCAAAGGAACTCAAGTCTTATGATGTAAACCTGAATGGTAAGGGAACCCTGAAATTCCAGCGCTTCGAACTGGGTATGTCCTGGGACGACGGTTCCAGCTGGCCTCAGAAACAGCTCTTCGACGGCGTAGTGGATTACGCCCGTGCTTGGACCCGTACCCTCTCCGCCTCCGAAATTGCCGCCGGTCTCTGCGACGTAGCCGGCACCAGCGAAGGTCTCCTGTCCTACTGGATCTTCGGCGACATTGATGAGAACGGTCTTGTAAGCAATAAGGCTGGCAATGCCGACTTCGACGCCAACTTCGCCGCTATGTCCGATATGGATGGCAACACCATCAAGGGTTCCGTGGACAACAAAGCAAACGCCATTGCTGCCCTCTCGAGCGAAGCCGAGAATGTCTGCAAATTCCCTGCAGCAGAATAAGACAGCACGACTGCTTAACTAACTAAACTATGAACTTCTGCGCGCCCCCGCGCGCAACTAAACAAAAGAGGCCTTGCCGTGATGGCAGGGCCTCTTTTTGATTTATTTCCGAAAAACCGGAAGATTATTCAGCGGGTTCGGGTTCAGGGAATTTGCAGAGGTTGGTGGCGTCGGCATCCAGGGCGGCAATGGCTTTTTCCTTATTATCCACGGAGCCCTTGATGGTGTTGCCGTCCATATCCTTCATATCTGCGAAGTTGAGGTCGAAGGTGGTGCCGCCGGCAGTAGCCTTGTTTGCAACCTTACCATCAGCATCGATCTCACCGAAGATGTTGTAAACCAGCAGACCTTCGGTATCGCCGGGTACGTCGCAAAGAGTGGAAGCGATTTCGGAAGCAGAAAGCTGCTTAGTCCAGACGCGGATGTAATCCACTACGCCATCCAGGAGCTGAAGCTCAGGATAACCGGAACCATCGTCCCAGGACATACCCAGTTCGAAACGCTGGAGGTAGAAATTGTCGCTGCGCGCAGATGTTGTCATGTTGGCAGTGCTGGCCATATCGTCAAGTTTGACCTCATTGTCATAGAGGCTGATGGTTACCCTATAGTTGGTCATCGGCTGCATTACGATGGTAACCACATGCCATTCGTTGGTCTTGAAGATGTAATTCTGTCCGTCTTTCTTGGAATATGTACCAATACGGAAGTTGTTGGCATTTAACTGGAGCTGGCCGTCTTCGGCGTCGTCACCGGAGAAGCGGATCAGGAAGGCGGGATTCTCGTCCTGGGTTTCAAAGCAGCAGAGACGGTCCTGAGCATTGTTCTTCCAAGCATTAGCCTTGAACTTTACCTGGAAAGTACCACCGGAAGTAAGGAAGTTGTAGGTGGAACCGCTGAAGAGGAAGTTCTTGGAAAGATCAGGAGTGATCTTCAAAGCCTTGCCTTTACGGGCGGGCTTGATCTGGTCGGGGGTGACGGTGTACTTGATGGTGACGGGGCTGCCGCTTACGGTTACGCCTTCGGGACCGGTGATGTTAAGTACTACGTTGTAGTCACCTGCGGCTTCAAGGCCGTCGGGGGTGGCGGAGATGATGGTGGAACCGTTCTTCTGGTTCTTGGCAATGAGGATGTCGGAGACTTCTACATTGTCGGCGGGAAGTTCGGAGTTGTCGGCCACTGTTACGCTAAGGGTGGTTGTGGCAGTTGCGGCCACGCTCAGGGCTGCGTTAACGGCAGCGGAACCGTCTACGAAGGCTGCATCGGCAGTGATAGTGGCTGTAACGGAGGTAGAACCACCGCCGCCACCGCCGTTTCCGCCGGGAGTGGGTTCGGTCTTTTTACCTTCACAAGCAATCATGCAGACAGCTGCTGCCAGCATGAGCGAAAAACTGAAAATCTTTTTCATGTTTTTTGAGATTGTTTGGTTATAAATATTAGTTCAAATTGGCTTAGGTACGGCGTTCCTTTAACTGTCCATTAAGGGAACACGCTGCAAATATAGTAAAAATACTGACAATGATACGCTTTTTTGCAAAAGAATATCATTGCCAGTGTCTTTTTACATAGCGCAGATGTTGTTGTTGTCCTTAACCCAGCCGATATAGCGTCCGCCGTTGTAGTTGGAGTACTGGTTGTCGTTGGGTTCGCGCTTGCCCTGGGTGAAGTCCATGTCGAAGCCGTTTCCGGTGGCGTCGTGGAAAACTCCGCCGGAGCCTTCGTCAACCCTCCAGTAGGCCCTCAGGCCCTCGCGGTCGGCGGGGATGGAGCACAGGCCGTCGTTGATCTCGGACTTGGACAGGGCGCGGTCCCATACGCGGATTTCGGCAAGGCGGCCCTTGTAGAGCTGGCTGCTGGAGTAGTTGCCATAGGCCATGCCCAGTTCGAACTTGGAGAAGACAATCTTTTCGTTGGCGGCGGCGTTCACACCTGCCTGTTCGCCGTTGATGTAGGCAACGATGGTGTTGCCGTCGCAGGTGACAGTCATCATGTGCCACTTGTTCACCTCAAAGAGCATATCTTCGGAAGTGTAGAACTTTGAGTTCGGAGTCACGATGTGCATTGTCTTCCAGGGAGTACCGTTCTCGTTGATACGGAGAAGGACCTGACCGGTACCTTTCCAGGCGCATACGCGGCAGATCTGCTCTGCGGCGCTGGTCTTAAGGTCGGTGGGATAGATCTTGATCTCGAAGGTCCAGTTGTCCATCTCCAGGTGATGCTCGTCGTCGAAATGATATTCGCAGGAGGAGTTTGCCTGGGTAATGTTGGCCGAATAGTAGTTCAGGCTGGTCTTGAGACGGATCAGCAGGCTCTTGGAGGCCTCCAGGACGGGGATGTCTCCGTCGGCCCCGGTGATGCTCACGGGAATCACGTAAACCACGCCGGTCTGTACGAAGTCGGCGTTCAGGAGCTTCACGGTGATGTTCTCGGAAGCAACCTTGCCGGCCTCGATGGTGGCGGTAGTGGACTCGAATTCTATGGCATCCTGGGGAACAGCCTCGAACTTGGTGCCGTTGGCACTGTTGTAGGTTTCTACCGCGGCAGGGTCGTAGGAGACGGTGACGGTAGTCGTGTTTTTAACAGGGCCGGTGGCGGACACAGAGAAGTGATAGGGTACGGGGAAAGTGGCTTCTACCACCATTGATGCCAAGGGGGAGTAGTCGGTTCCGGTTACCAGAATCACTTCCTTGTTGTAGTTAAGCTTGTCGGCCTCGTTGCAGGAGAGGACGCAGAGCGCGGCTACTGCAGAAAGAAGGATTGCAATTATCTTTTTCATAAGGCTTATTCCTTTTTATATTATTCGTCGGCCGACCAGGCGCCAACGGGGTTGGCGATGGAAATGGCGTGACGCAGGAAAGCGTAGTGGGGATAGTTGGTATTGGGATATACCTTGCCCCAGGCTTTCTGGAGAGCTTCAGGACCGTTCAGATAGTCGTTGTCGATATAGTAGGCACCGAAGCCGCCGGCCTTCTTGGAGACGCAGTCACGGGCATACTTCTCGAGAGTGAAATAAGGACGTCCGTCATAGGTTCCGCAGGGATAACCACCGTGGGTGTAGTTGGGGGTATTGCCGGAGCTCTGGTTGTACTGCTCGCAGTAGATGGCCTTCTTGGCAGGGAAGCCGGAGGGCGGTTCGGTGCCGTTGGTGCCGATCTGCTGGGAGTAGGCCTGGCGTACCACATAGTCCACGTAGGGCTGGATATTGGACGGGGGAGCGGAGTTGAAGTAGTCCACGATGAGGAGCTTGCTGGGATCCTCGCCCATAGGGCCGATGCTCCTGCCCAGGATCTGGACAAGCTTGGTCAGATTGGCGCCGGACCAGCCCTCATAGTCGATATCGACACCGTCGATGTCGCAGCCATAGATGGTGTCCAGCATCCACTGGGCATACAGTTCCATAGCCTGCTGGTTGCTGTAGACACTCTTTGCGCCGGAAGGGGCGTTGGTGTCGGTGGCCCAGTAAACCTTACCGGTTTCGAGGTCTACCACGTGGTCCTTGGAGGCGTCGCCGTGCATCACGAACTTAATCCCCTTCTGGTTGCGGCAGTATTGCATATCGGACCAGGCATAGGGTGAGTAGTTCTCCTGGTCGTTGGGATCGTTGGAAGGAACACCCATCCACAGGTTCACGATATCCAGACTGTCGGGAAGCGAGGTCATACGCTTCTTGGAGTCGGAATAAGTGGTGTACATCGAGGTCGCGCCCTCGGGCGGTGCCCAGGCGGCGAAATACACGTAGGATTTGATATGGTCGGATTCTTTCCAAGCGCGGAGGTTTACCCAGTACTCGTCCTGAGAGATGTTGGTCGGGTCCATAGGTTTGATTACCTGCAGGACAATATTCTCCGTCTTGGTGCAGCTGAGGGCAGTCAAAGCGGCCAGTGCTGCAACGATGTATGCTGTAATCTTTTTCATATACACTTGGCTGTTTTGAGTTTACTTTTTGTCCCACCAGAGTTTGGTCGCACCGTTGTCCTGTCCGCCGAGGGCCGCTACGCCGCTGGCATAGCCGCTGGCGTTGGTGGTCTGCTCGGAGATAGGATAAGGCAGACGACGGGGCTTGAGGCTGTTGGAGATAACTCCGCCGGAGTCGTTCTTCACAGGATCGAACACCTTGGGATAACCGGTACGGCGCTGCTCGGCCCAGGCTTCGACTCCGTTAGGATACAGAGCCAGCCACTTCTGGGTGATGATGCGCTCCAGGTTGGTCTCGGTGTTGTTGCCGGACCAGGCGATGGAAATGGTGGAGGTGGCGTTCTTGTTGTTGGCGTTGTTAACGTCGGCGAAGTTGGCGGGAGTGGCGTTGGAAGCGATATAGTTTGATGCGCCGCTGACGCCCCACTGCTCGAAGGAGAGGGTAATGCCGCTGTTGTACAGGTTCTGAGCGGTACCGCCCATATTCCAGCCGCGGAGGGCACCCTCGGCACGTAGGAAGGCAACTTCGGCTGCGTTCATCCAGACGATCTTGCAGTTTTCGCCCTTAGGCAGGGAGACCTTGCCGCCGGCGCGGTTGTAGTTGGTCCAGCTGGCAGGCTGCAGACCGCTCAGGATGCCGTGGTAGTTGCCGTCGGAACCGGTGGTCATATAGGCTGCGCGGCGAGGATCGGCATAACCGTTCATATAGCTGTCCAGAGTGGCGCCGATGGCGGTATCGCCCTGGTTGAACTTCACGATCTCGCTGAGCGGATGATGCTCGTAGTTGGGATCGTAACGGACTTCGGCGTTGTCCACGTTGGCTTCGATGACACCGGATGCCACGGACTTTTCGGCCTCGGTCTTTGCCAGGGTGGGATTCGCATAGGCTATGCGGATGGCCAGGCGCAGGCGCAGGGAGTTGGCGAACTTGAGCCACTGGGCCACATTGCCCTGGTACACGATGTCGGCATCGGCAAGGACTTCGGTGGCCGAGGTGTTCTCGAGCACGGTGATGGCCTCGTCAAGCTCGTTCAGGAAAGAAGTGTAGATGACATCCTGCGGGTCGTAGGCAGCGGTAAGGGAACCTGCCTCGGAGTAGGGCACGGGACCATAGTAGTCGGTCACCTGGTGCATAGCCGCGATCTTCACGATATTGGCAAGGGCCAGGGCCTCGTCTATGTTCTTGCCAACCGAGAACTCCTTGATGCTGTTGAACGGAGCCATCACGTAGGTGTACTTGTTGGTGAACATATAGGCTGTCCAGGCATCGTACATCACGTAGGAGTCGTTGCGGGCACCGGACCAGTTGGTCGGGTTCATATAACCGGCGAAGATGTCGCCGTTCAGGTTTACCACATTCTGGTACACACCATCGTTCTTGTCGTCGTCGGTACCCCACTTGTAGGGAATGACGTTGCGCTGCATCTCCTTGAACAGGCTCACCAGGTATTTGTTGTCCACTGCCATCTGTTCATCGCTGGCATTGTGGGGATCCTCGTTGAATCCGGGGAACTTGGCTGTGCAGCCCAGTGCGCTCAGGGCTACGATGGCGGCAGCCAGATACTTGAAGGTATTAATTATACTTTTCATATTGGCAGCTGCTATTAAAGTTTAACCTTTACAGAGAAACCGATGCTGCGGGTGTTGGGCTGCATAAAGTAGTCCACGCCCTGGCGGTAGGTTCCGGTGGAGGAAGTGAGCTCCGGATCGAAAGGAGCCTTCTTGTAGATCATAAGCAGGTTGTGACCTACCACGGAGACGTTCACGCCCTTGATCCATTTTACCCAGTTGTTCACGGGGATGTCGTAGCCAAGGGAAACTTCGGCCAGGCGGATGTTGTCGGCGCTGTAAACATACTGCGACATAGCACCGTTACCGGTACCGCCGGCGATGGTCTGGTAGAAGGTCTTGACTTCGGTCTGGCGCAGGCCGTTCAGCTCTACGAAGCCGGGATGGGCGTCGCGGAAATCGGCACTGCTCTGGGAAGCTCCGAAGTAGTCCATAATGGCCTGGGTCTTGGAAACGACCACACCGCCGAAGCGTGCGGTGAACAGGAAGCCCAGGTTCACGCCGTAGAAGGAGAGGTTGCTGCCCCAGCTGATCTGATGGTCGGGATCGGTGTGGCCTGCAAGGATGCGGCCGTCGGCGGTCTCGTCCACCTGGACATTGTCACTGTCGTTGAGGAGGTAGCAGCCTGCGGAATCCTGCTTGATGGTGGACACGTAGATGTCGGAGAGGGTTCCGCCGGGATAGAGGACGTTGTCAACGCCGCCGAAGCCGCCCATTTCCAGTTTGTCGATGAGGATGTGCTGGCCGGTCTGAGGGTCGTCCCAGTCAAGGAGTTTGACAATCTTGTTCTCGTTGTGGGTGTAGGTGGCGTAGGTGTCGAAGTGCAGCTTGCCCCAGGTCTTGCCGAAGCGGGCGCTCAGCTCGATACCGGTATTGTCTACCTGGCCGCCGTTCACGTACATCGAAGTGTTGCCGGAAGCGGTGGAAATCTGAGGCTGGAAGAACTGGTTGAAAGTGCTGGACTTGTACCAGGTTGCGTCGATCTGGAGAGCACCCTTGAAGAAGTGGATGTTGGTACCCAGTTCGAAGGACTTGGTATTTTCGGGCTTAAGGTCGGTATTGGGCCTGCGGGTGGAGGTACTGGCTGCGCCGCCGCTCACCGGGTAGGTGGGGTTCAGCAGGTGCAGGGCAGGATCCGGGGAGTTACCCACCTCCGAATAGGAACCGCGGATCTTCCAGTAGGAGAGGATGTCCTTGGTCTTGAGCACAGGGACAATCTCGGTAAGGATGGCCGAGAGACCTACGGTAGGATAGAAGATACCGCCGGCGGTGTACAGGGTGGAAGACCAGTCGCTGCGCAGGGTGGCATCCAGGTAAACCATTGATTTGAAACCTACCTGGGCGTTTCCGAAGATGGACTGCTGCTGGCTGTGGAAACCGTTCTGGCTGTACTTGAAGTTGTCGTTCTTATTGACGTTGGCAAAGGTGTACAGGTTGGCGATGTCGGCGAGGTGGCCGCTGAACTCTTCCCAGTTGTACTGGATGTCGTCGATGTTGGCACCAACGACAGCGGTGACATTGAGCATATCGTTCAGGAAGTACTTGTTCACGTTCACCATCACTTCGGCATACTTCTGCTCGGTGTTGTCCTCGGTCTTGCCATAGTGGCCGTACTTGGAGGCGAACAGGGAGTTGGAACCTGCGGCGATGCGCTGCTCGTAGATGTTGTCGGTGCGGTCAATCTTTGCGCGGGCGCTTACATTGAGCCACTTGAAGGGAGCGAAACGCAGCTGGGCGGTGCCGGTGAAGCGGTCCTTCTGGTTGTTGAACTTCTCTTTCTCGGTGATCCAGAAAGGATTCTGCATCGAGAAGAGGGAACCGTAGGGCCAGTACTGGGTCTTGATGCCGCGGTTGGCGTCGTAACGCTCATAAATCGAGATGGCTTCCCAGGAGGCGTCGGCGGGCAGCAGGTACAGGGACAGGACGGGGTTGTGGTACTGACCCTGGGAGATCATATTCTGCTCGTTAACCCTTGCATAGGTTGCGGCCACATCCAGCGTGAGCATATCCTTCAGGAAGTTGGTGGTGTTGCGCACGTTGAAGTTGTACTTGTCCACGTTGTTGTTGTGGATGATACCGCGGGCGTTGGTGGTGGAAACGGACGCATAGGTCTGGTTCTTCTCATTACCGCCGGAGAAGCTCAGGTTGTTCACAGTGTTGTAACCGGTCTGGAAGAAGCGGCTGCGGTCCAGGGTGGAAGGAGTAGCCATCTTCTCGCCCCAGGCCTCGATACCGTCGCTGGTAGTGGCGCGGTAGACGTTCTGGAACTCGGGCATAATGTAGGCGCGGGAGAATTCGGTGCTGTTGGAATAGTTGATGTTCACCGAATTGGCCGATCCCTTCTTGGTGTTGATGATGATGACACCGTTGGCGGCGTTTGCACCGTACAGGGCGGCTGCGGAAGGACCGGACAGAACCGAGATGCTCTCGATGTCGTCGGCGTTCACGAGGCCCAGGATGTCACCGGTCTGGCCGGCACCTGAGAATACGTCGCCGGGCTGGCTGCCGCCGTTGTTCTGCATAGGGATACCGTCGATCACATACAGGGCGTTGTTGTTGCCGCTGATGGACTTGGAACCACGCATAACTACACGGGAGGCACCGCCTACGCCGGCCGATGACTGGTTGATAGCCACACCTGCCACCTTACCGTTGAGGCTGTTCACGAAGGAACCGGTGGGGGATACGGCATCCAGACGGGCCTGCTGGACGTTGTAGGACAGGGATTTTTCCTCCTTGCGTATGCCCATAGCCGTTACTACCGTAGCGTTCAGGGCAATGCTGGACGATGCCAGTACAGCATTGACAACCGTGCGGCTGCCGATCTGCTCCACTACATCTTCCTGTCCGATGAAGGAAAAGCGCAGGGCGGTTGCATCTTCGGGCACTGCAAGGCTGTAATGGCCGTCCAGGTCCGTGATTGCTCCCACGGTGGCGTTCCCTTCCACAGTTACGCTGGCGCCGATGAGCGGCTCACCGAAGTCATCGGTGACCGTACCGGTAATGGTCCTGTTTTGGGCAAAACCGACACCGGTCCAGACAAAAAGTCCCGCGAGGGCTGCGACAGCCACCCGGAAGACCTTCTTAAGCTGATAACTCATAATGTGTTGGGATTGGTTAATAATTAGTTTTATATTAAGTTTTAGTCGCTTTTGCGTTAGTGTTTCAAAAGTCCAAAGTTACAAATAATTTCCATTAAGTAAAATGTTTTAGCAACTTTAGCGCTCCTGAACTCCACTTTTGTTTTAATCTGCCTGCGGTCTGCGGCGTGCAATCAGGATTATTCCGTCCTCCGTGAGCTTTCCGTTCACCGTTGCGGGGATGGGAACTTCCAGGCGCTCAACGCCTTCCGGCATCGTGAATTTGGCGTGGATGGTATCCCTCTGGTCGGCCTTCATAACGCCGGGCTGGCGCATACGCAGGTACTGCTTCAGGCTGTCCGGAATCTGGAACTGGATATCGGCCTTCTTCTTATTGCCGTTGCCGTAGCGGAAGAACACGTCGTGGGTCTCCCCGGGGTTCATATCGCCGAAAGCGATGGTCTTGGGACCCACGTACAGGCCTTCGCCCAGGTGATAGGGGCGGTCTTCCTCGATGGGATGGTTGTAGCCGATCACGTTACCCTTGATGAGGAAACTGCGGAAGGCGATGGGGGAGTGGCGGTAGTACACCTGGATTTCCTCGGTGAAGGTGCCGGGACGGTAGGCGGGATTGTACTTGACCGTGAGCACCTCGTCTTCGCCGGGGAGGATGGCGGCCCGGTTGTCAAAATCTACCGTGGTGCAGCCGCAGGGAGTATATACCTCTACGGGGAAAAGGGTGTCGCGGAAGTGGTTCTTTATAACCAGCCTGTAGGTCACGGGGCCCTTTATCTCCTTGATGGTGCCGAAATCGGCAATTACGTCCTCTGTGATGCGCAGAGTCTTAATGCCGTCCCTGGGGCCGCAGGCGGCGGCTCCAAGGACCAGCATCGCAAATATCAGGATTCGTTTCATATCTTAGATTCCGGAGACTGTGTCGTTGTAAAGGCCGAAACCGTTCAGGGTGGGGCAGGCCTTGGAAGAGGTGATGGTGAGCCTTACGCCATCGGTGGTGACGCGGCTTCCCAGGATGATGCGCTTGTGGCCGATGGTGGTCTTGGTGCCGTTGCCCCAGGTGGTCCAGCTGCCGGAAGAACTGCGGGTCTCGATCTTGAAGCCCTTGATGCGCTGTCCCAGGGGGATGTACTCCTGCAGTACCACGCGGTTGAAGCTCTTGCTGCCGTCCAGTTCGAATTCCAGGGTTACGGTGTTTACGCCGTCCTCGGTGGCGAAGTAGCTGTCGTAGTCGCCGTCCAGCATATTCTCGGGCTCATAGCCGGTGCCGCGCTCGTTGGAAGCGGTGATGTTGGCACCCTCGGCCAGGTTCTCGGCGAAAATCTGGGTGAGCATAGTGTGGAAGCTCTCGATGACGGTCTTTTCCTTGTCGTCGATGACGCCGGCCTGTGACGGAGGTACGTTCATCAGGAAAATGGAGTTGCGGCCTACGCTCTTGTAGTAGATGTCCACGAGCTGCTTTGCGGTCTTGCGGGAGTCGCCGGAGCCCCAGAACCAGCCGTTGTTGTCGCCGATGGCCTGGATGGAGAAGTCGCATTCGGCGGGAATCCAGGCGGTGCCGCCCTCGTCACCCTGTCCGAGGTAGGAGGTGTAGCTGCCGGGGAGGTCGCGCTGGGTGGCTCCGTGGGCCGAGGGTGAGAAGGTGCTCCAGTTGGTCTCATTGGCGCTGCCGTCCTCGTTTCCGACCCAGCGGCATCCGGGACCCACGTTGGAGAAGATGACGCAGTCGGGATTGTTTGCAAGGATGGCGTTGTTCACGTTGGTGAAGTTGAGCCCGGAGGCGTTGTGACCGTCAAGCCAGAACTCGGTGATGGGGCCGTAGGCGCCGTCGACAATGCTCTTGATGGCATCGATGTAGTTGTTGGCATAGTTGGAGTCGGAGCCGCCTATCTTGTCCCAGGGCGACATATAGATGCCCAGGTTCACGCCGTACTTCTTGCAGGCGTCGGACACGGCCTTGACCACGTCCACGTTGTAGGGAGAGGGGCAGGCGGCGATGTCGCAGGTGCTCTTGGGGTTGTCCCAGAGGCAGAAGCCGTCGTGATGCTTGGAGGTGAGGATAACCTCCTTGAAGCCGTTGTCGGCTGCGGTCTTTACCCACTGGTCGGCATTTACGGCAGAAGGCTTGAAGGCGCTTATCAGCTGGGCCGATGTGTAGTCCCTCCTGTCGCCGTCGTAGCCGGAGAAAGTGGCCGGGCCGAAGTGATAGAACATGATGAGTTCCTGGCGCTGCCACGCCACCTGGCCCTTGGAGGGCAGGGTGCCGTAGGGTGCGGGCGGATCTTCCTTTACGATGGGAGGTTCCACCTCGCCGCCGCCGTTGTCGCCGCCGTTGTCGCCGCCACCGCCGTTTTCAGTCTGTTGGTTGGTGCCGTCGCCACCCTTCTGGCAGGCGCATGCGGCGCCCAGGCAGAAGATGCTGCAGATGGCAAGCAGAGTGAAGATTTTGTTAATGTTCATGGTACTTATTAATTATAGATGTATTTGATATTGAATCTTTCCGAGGGAACCAGGGTGAAGGTCCAGCTGTAGTCGCGGCTGCTCCAGAGGGTGCGTTCGCGCTCGGGGCGGGCGCCCCAGCTGTCGTAGCCGCCTATTCCGGTCATGGAGTGGTCTATGCACAGTTCGGTCTCTTCGCGCACCGGCACGTCCAGGATATGTGTCTGGCGGCGGCGCCTGTTGAGCCCGGCTTCGGGGCTGTGGTCTTCGTCGGGGGAGAAGTTGTTCCACTGGTAGGGGCGGGCAGTGGCTTCTTCGGCGTCCAGGTCTTCCACACGCTGGTGCAGGGCGCTGAACTCGAAGGGCTCGTTGCCTATTACTGAGATGCCGCCCAGGCCCAGCCAGCTGGTCTCGCAGTGATGGCCGGTCTCCTGGGGACGTACGTAAGGGAAGTACTGTTCGCTCACAGTGCCGGTCCACAGGCTGCGGGCGGCGGCGCTGCAGCGGTCTATGTAGTTCTCCATAGGGCCGCGGCCCAGGTAGCGGAGCTTCTCGGCCTTGGGAAGGCGGGTCCTGAATCCCAGGCGGGGGATGTCGGTGGCTTTGGCCTCGGGGCCTCCCTTGAAGCTGTTGCGGAGGGTGAGGCTGCCATCGGCCCGGAAGATATAGTCAGTGTTCTGGACGGCGCCGAAAGGCAGGGTGTAGACCACGTGGACAATGGCGTGGGAAGGCGTCTCCTCCACATTTACATCCACTTTTTCGGGGCCTTTCTTCCAGGGCTGGGTACGACGGGGCTGTCCGTCGCCGTAGTCGTTGTCGTTAGGGGCTCTCCAGTAGTTGGGCCTCAGGCCGAATTCGCTGTCTATGAGTTCTTTGCCCTTCACTGTCCAGCTGCGCACTATGCCTTCGCGGCTGTCGAACACCAGCTGGGCCTTGCGGGACTTGAGAACTACGCGGGTGTCGCCCTTGGCAACTTCCACCTTGCCGCTGACTTCGCGGACCTTCGGTGCGCGGGTATCCTTCACGAGGATCTGGTCCATAGCCACTACGCTGCCCTTGGCGAGCAGGTCGGAAGCCTTGGAGGTGACGGTTTCGAAAAGGATGCGGTATTCGCCATTGTGCTTCATCCGGGGGAGCTTGACCTTAAGCTCTTCCCAGCTCTGGGCCGGGGCGCTCAGTTTATTTTTTCCCTTGCGGATGCAGCGGCCGTCGCGCTCCACCTTCCAGCGGAGCACCAGGCCGTCCAGGCTGACGAAATAGTTGCGGTTGAATACCCTGAAAAGGCCGTTTTCGGCGTCATCGGCCTCGATGTGGACATTCTGGTATACGTGCTTTACCTCCCAGAAGCCGGGATGCGGCTCGCGGTCGGGATTCACCAGGCCGTTGCAGCAGAAGTTGCCGTCGGAAGGCATATCGGTGCCGTAGTCGCCGCCGTAGGTCCAGCCCTTGGCGGGATCCCACAGGCCCTGGTCCACCCAGTCCCAGATATAGGCGCCCTGAAGGTGCGGGTGGGCATAGATGGCATCCCACTGCCAGTCCAGCGAACCGGTGGAATTGCCCATTGCGTGGGCATATTCCGAAGGGCAGACCGGGCGCTCGGAATAGGTTTCGCCCATACGGCGGAACCAATCGGCCCCGGGATACTGGGGCACTATCATATCCGTATTCCATTCATATTCGGCCCTTTCGTAGCAAACGGGACGGTTCTGCCCATCCTGCTCCAGAGCCTTGAGTTCCTTGTAGGCCTCGTAGAAGTTCACTCCGTTACCGGCCTCGTTGCCCAGCGACAGTATGGTTACGCAGGGGTAGTTGGCGGTACGGTAGTACATATTGAGTATGCGGTCGATATGCTTGGCATACCAGTCGGGATTGTTTCCGAGGGTGCGGGAAAGGTCGTAGCCCATTCCGTGAGTTTCCACATTGGCCTCGTCATAGACATAGAAGCCCAGGGAGTCGCAGAGCTCGTAGAATTCGCGGGACTGGGGATAATGGCAGGTCCTGATGGCGTTGATATTGGCCTGCCTCATAAGCTTGAGGTCTTCCAGGATGTTCTGACGCGTCACATAGTGGCCGGTCCAGGGATTGTGCTCGTGCAGGTTCACTCCCTTGAACTTGACCGGCTGGCCGTTCACTAGCAGGGCCTTCACGTCGCGGTCGCCGTCCTTTACCGTTGCAATCTCCAGGCGGCGGAAGCCCACGTGGAAGCGGGTGTACTCGCCGTTCACCTGCAGGAGCAGGGTGTAGAGCTCGGGGGTTTCGGCACTCCAGCGGCGCACCGAAGGGATGCTGTCCACCACTGTCACAAGGTCTCCGGCGAAGGAGAAGGCAGCATCGGCAACGGCGCTTCCGTCCTTGTCCAGCAGCTCGTAGAACACGTCCACGGGACCGCGGGAGCGCATTTTCAGTTTGAAGATACCGGTGCTCAGATCCTGGTCAAGCGTGGATACCACGCGGAAGTCGAAGCCACTGTCGCTGCTCTCGCTGGAAAGGTAAACATCCCTTTCGAAGCCGCTCAGGCGCCAGAAATCCTGGTCCTCCAGGTAGGAGCCGCTGTGATAGCGCCAGATTTTCACCAGAAGTTCGTTCTCGCCCTCTTTCAGCAGGGGAGTGATCCTGAAGCGGTTCACGCTCTTGGAGTCCTCGCAGTAACCGGCTTCCTGCCCGTTGACGCTCACCAGGGCTCCGCCTTTGCAGCCGGCGAAGTTAAGATATACCTCGCGGCCTTCCCAGGATGCGGGGACGGTGAAGGAACGCCTGTACAGACCGGCGGGGATCTTCTCCGGGAGCAGGGGAGGCTGGGGGTTGTCCGGCATAAAGTCGAAGTGGATATTGGTATATATAGCCGTGCCGAAGCCCTGGACTTCCCAGTTTCCGGGAACCTTGATGGGAACCCACTGGGCTCCTTCGGCCTCCAGGGTGCGGGCGTCGTCGCTGTATACGAAGTCCCATATTCCGTTGAGGTCCAGATAGTTCTCACTCTCGCGGAAGCCCTTTGTGAGGGCGTCTTCGCGCTGGGCGTACCAGATGAGCTCGCTGCGGCGGGTTTCGGTGTTCACGCCGGTCAGCTGCATATCCTGCCAGTAGGGCAGAGCCCCTGCGGTGAGCAGGGAAAGCAGGAAAAGTTTAATCATAGCAAATTTCTTTTTCCAGTTTTATATCGGCGGACGATGCGCCCACCTGGATTTTGAATATACCTTTTTCCACTACGTCCTCCATATCGGCATTGATGAGTGCGAAGGCGTCCCTGTCCAGGGGGATGGTAACGCGGACGCTCTCGCCGGCCTTGACGTGGACGCGGCTGAAGCCTCTGAGCTGGCGCTCGGGTCTTGCCGTTGAGGCTACGGGATCGCTCACGTAGAGCTGTACCACCTCGTCTCCGTCCATTTCGCCGGTGTTGCTGATGGTGGTGCTAACCTCAAGTTTCGGGAAAGTGCCCTCTATGCTCAGGTCGCTGTATTCGAAGCTGGTATAGCTAAGGCCGAAGCCGAAGGGGTACAGGGGTGCTGCCACGGTTTCCACATAGTCGTGGGGCTTGGGAAGGCGGCGGTTGTAGTACACGGGGAGCTGCCCCACGCTGCGGGGGACGCTCAGGGGCAGCCTTCCGGCGGGGTTGTAGGCGCCGGTAAGGACATCGGCCAGGGCTGTGCCGCCTTCGCCGCCGGGGTACCAGAGGGTCAGGAGGGCATCGGCGTTATCGGCCGCCCAGTTCTTGTTGAGGGGCCTGCCTTCTATGTACACCACCACGAGGGGCTTGCCTGTGGCCTTCAGGGCCTCCAGGAGCTTCTGCTGCAGGCCCATCAGTTCCAGGGTGCTGCGGTCGAAGCCTTCGCCGGCCTCCATATCGGAAACGGCCTCGGAGTCCACCACCGCCGCTCCGGTATCGATATACTTGGTACGGAAATCCCGGGCCGATGAACCACCCACGACGGCCACCACCACGTCGCTCGTGCGCGCTGCGGCCACCGCCTCGCGGATGCTGTCGCTGCCGGTATCACGTACGGCGCAGCCCTTAACATAGCGTAGCTGCACACCGGCATTTTCCAGGCCCTCGCGCATCGTAACCACGTTCGCAGGGTCCTGGGGGGCGGTGTAGTCGCCCAGCTGGTTGTAGATATTATCGGCGTTGGGGCCGGTCAGGAGGACCTTGCAGCCCTTCTTCAGGGGCAGTACGCCGTTGTTTTTCAGGAGCACGGTCCCTTCGCGGGCAGCCTGGGCCGCCACTTCCAGGTTGTGGGCGCTACGCACGGCATCGGCCCCGTCCTCGGGAAGATAGGGATTATCAAAGAGCCCGGCCTCGAACTTTCTTATGAGGACGCGTTTCACGGCGCGGTCCAGGACTTTCCGGCTGATGCGGCCTTCCTTCACGCTTTCTTCCAGCAGGGAGAAGCAGTTGGCGCCGAGGTCCACGTCCACGCCTGCGTTGAGGGCCATCTCGCCGGCCTGCTGCTTGTCTTTGGCCACGTGGTGGTCGCGGGCTATGCCGTCGATGCTTTCAAGGTCGCTTACCACGAAGCCCTCGAAGCCCCACTGGTCGCGGAGCACTCCGCTCAGAAGCTCGGGATTGCAGGTGGAAGGGACGCCGTCGATGGTGTTGTACGAGGTCATTACGCTAAGGGCGCCGTTGTCGATGGCGGCACGGAAGGTAGGGAGGAAGTTCTCCTGCAGGTCCCTTGCACCCACGTGGGAAGGGCTGCCGTTGTGGCCGCCCTCGGGAATGCCGTAGGCCACGAAGTGCTTGAGGGTGGAGATGATGCCCTTGGAAGAGGTCCCGCGGACCATTGCTCCGGCCATCTCGGAAGTGAGGAAGACGTCTTCGCCGTAGGTTTCCTCTACCCTGGACCAGCGCGGTTCGCGGGAAAGGTCGATCACCGGACCATAGCCGATGGTGCCTCCCTGCGCGCTCAGTTCATCGCCGATAACCCGGCCCACTTCCTCGATGAGTGCGGTGTCCCAGCTTGAGCTGAGGCCTATCGAGGTGGGGAATACCGTAGTGCCGATGGCCATATGGCCGTGAGGGGCTTCCTCGGCCAGGATTATGGGAATACCCAGGCGGGTGGAATCAATTGCGTAATGCTGGAGTGCGTTGTAGGCTTTTACCGCCAGGCGCGGATTCAGGCCGGTCTCGAGGGTCTTGCGGGTCCAGGGATCGGCACGGAAAGTGGCCCAGAGCATACCTCCGTGGCTTTCCTGTATGAACTGTCTGTAATTGTCGGAGATGCGTACGTCGCCGTCATCGGTCTTCTCGTACATCGGCCAGCCCAGCGGGCACAGCAGCTGTCCCAGTTTCTCCTGCACGGTCATCCGGCGCACCAGGTCCGCGGCGCGGCGGCTCGCGCTGAGCTCGCTGTTCTTGTAAGCCGGCGTGCTGTCGCAGGCGCTTATGATAGCGCACAGGCATACGATTGCGGCGGCGCTCTTGATGGCTGCGCTCTTGATTGCGACGCTCTTGATGGCGGCGCTGGCAGTGGTGCTGGCGCTGGCGTTGGCGCGGGTGTTGGCGCTGGTGTTGGCGCGTGCGCGGCGGTTCAGATATTGGTTAAAATGTTTTAGCATACTATATACAGTATAAGCGTACAAATATAGCAAAGTTTTGGAATAATGGCAATAGCCCGCAGTGGCGCCGCCGACCAATGCGGCAGGAGGGGGAAGGATTCGCCGCAGAAATCACCGGTGGCAGTTAATATAGTGATATACAGATATTTAAGCATTCACCTTATGCATTCCGCTGCATAAGACAAACGCATAACACTCAGGTAATCAGATGTTTATCTGCCACCATTGTTGTAATCATTGCGCAAAGCGAATCCCGCGCGTGAGCTTGGTTGGCGGAAAGGGATTGGGGCTTCGGACGGCGAATCCGGCCCTTCGGCAAGCTCAGGGACCGTCACAGCCGGGCATGACGGAAAGGTCGCAACCGGGAATGACGGGAAAACCGGCCCTTCGGCAAGCTCAGGGACCGTCACAGCCGAGCATGACGGAAAGGTCACAGCCGGGGAGTGAAGCCAGCGGGATGCAGGGGATAGCGTTGAGATTCTGAGATTTGCGGAAGGGACGCCGCCTCGCATAGCGCGACTCGGCGGCTAAGCCACCGCCGCTCCGGGGGCCTCCGGGAAAGGGGCCTCCTCACGGCGGGCTCCCCATCCACGCTGACCGTCCCGTTTGCTCGTACCGTTTATCCGAACGTCTGCCCAAACGTCTTGTCCAAGCGTCTGTCCAAACTACTGCCCGTTTCATCTGTTCGTTGTATCTCCCCCAGTGTCGATTGTCTGCTGAAAATAAGCAGACAATCAACGATAATGCCGCAAAAACGTCTATTGTCTGTCGAAAATTTACAGACAATCGACACTCCAGCCAGTTTAGACCGCCCAGGGTGCACTTTGTCTGCTGAAAAATTGCAGAGAAAGTTCACAAATGCGGCAAAAGTGCACTTTGTCTGTCAAAATAATGCAGACAAAGTACGAAAACACGGGAAAAATGCACTTTGTCTGTCGGATATTTGCAGACAAAGCACGGTTGCGCGCATCAGGCCAGTGCCGCAGGTGTGGGAAAAAGGGCGACACCTGCGGCA